>DASWWB010001127.1:0-1928 GCA_036406115.1 Herpetosiphonaceae bacterium | reverse complement strand
CGAGAAGTTGGCGTTGTTGGTGCCGCTGCCGTCCTGGGCTTCGGCGTTGACGGCGTCGTTGCCCGTGCCGCCCTTGCCGTAGTTGTTGGTCTGGAAGTTACCGGCGGCCTCGGTGAAGCCGTAGTTGTAGATGATGTCGTGCATCATGTTGTTCATGTAGAACAGGTTGGTCACCGCCGCCGGGCGATAGGCGCTGGGGGCCTGGGTCAGGTCCAGCGGGAAGTTGAAGTTGAGCGACGAGGTGCCGTCGGGGGCGCTGCCGCTGTCGGGCGAGTTGTTGGCGTCGGTGTCGGTGTAGGCGTAGACGTTGTTGCCGCGGGTGATGGTGTACTCCGCGCCGGCGGCGCCGTTGGTGTCGTGCCAGCCGTAGGGCGAGGCGTTCGAGGTCGCCGGGTCGGTGACCACGCTGCGGCTGCCATGGCTCGGGCTCTCAACCGGCAGCTGGTAGACGTTGTAGCTGCCGCCGCCCACCTGCTCGGGCGCGCGCTGCGTGTTCAGCTCGGCGGCCGACGCCGGCAGGGTGCCGTGGGCCTCCTCGGCCTGGGCGTGGAAATCCTCGTGGATGGTGTAGTTGATCTTGTCGAGGAAGGCGCCGCTCAGGGCGTCGAAGCGCATGCTCCAGATGTTGGAGCTGCTCGCGTCGTCAAGCTCCAGGTTCCAGGCCAGCTGTAGGCCCTTGCCGGCCTTGACATACATCAGCTTGGCCGGGATCGACTGGCGGGCCACGCCGCCGTCGCCCAGCAGGGTCGCCTGGTCGCCGGTCGCGACGGCGCTCTGCACGTCGAACGACTTGGTCTGCTTCAGGCCCAGGTGGGCGACCGCCAGCTCGGCGGCGCGGGGGGCCTGGATCGCCGGGGTCTTGCTGTTCAGCAGCGCCCGGCCGTTGACGATGAAGTCGTTGTTGACGGTGATGATGCTGCCGTCGCGCGCGACGTGGATGCTCAGGTTCGCCATGTGCACTTGGATGCCGTCGAAGCGCTGGCGCATGTAGATGTGGGTCGTGTTGGTGTCGAGGTCGGTGTACTGGTCGGTGACGATCGTATCGGCGAAGTCATCGGCGCTGTAGCCCCAGGCCTTCTGGTTGCTGCGGATGTAGGCCCAGGCGATGTCCAGCGGCGCGCCTTGCTTCGGCCCCGTCAGGAACTTGCCCGGATCGGCTTGGGCTGCCATCGCCACCGGAGCGGCGCCGCCCGACTGGTACATGCCCAGCGACGCGGACAGCAGACAGAAGAGACAGCCGATGATCAGGAGGCGATTCCGTCGTGGGGACGTTTTGTGACTGTGGAAGGGAGACCGTTGCATGGATACTCCTTGCTAGAGAAACCAATACGATTCCAACTGTGCTTCCAATGGCGTCCGCCGAGTTCGGCTAGTGATGGGAACCGGGGCAGACCATGCGTTCGTCGCAGCTCCGTCGCCGGTTCGGTCGCATCGCCAACACTATAGGGCGATATGCTTAAACTCGCATCGTTCATCTAGTCTATTTTTAAAGAAATTTTTACATTAACTCAAAAGAACTAGTGCGGCCCTGCTTGCGAAAGGCCGTCACTAGTTCCTTTGAACTAGGATCGCTGTCGATTTAGATCAGCTTGTTTTCGATGGCGTAGCGGGCGGCGGCGATGCGGGTGCTGACGCCGAGCTTGCCATAGATCGATCGGAGATGGGCGTTGATCGTGAACCGGCTGAGCACCAGGCTGGCGGCGATTTCGGCGTTGGTCATGCCCCGCGCCAGCCGCCGCAGCACGTCGATCTCCCGCTCGCTGAGGCCGGATTGGCCGGATTCAGGCGCCGCAGCCGCAGCAGCCTCCGCGAGCTGATCCCCGCCGGCGGAGGCTGCCACCTGCGGCGCTGGGTCGGCGGGCGGATCGGCGCGCCAGGCCGGCTCGTCTTCGCTGGCGGCGTCGCCGGGGGCCTGGCCGGCGGGAGCT
>DASWWB010001126.1:0-2067 GCA_036406115.1 Herpetosiphonaceae bacterium | reverse complement strand
CCAAGGGCCCGCTCGCGGCCTTCATCGTGGCGGCGGCGCGGGCTGCGGCGAGCGGGCGGCTGCGGCGGCGGGTGCTGGTGGCCGGCTGCGTCGAGGAGGAGGCCGCCTCGTCCAAGGGCGCCCACCACCTGGCGGACACCTGGCCCGCGCCGGCCTGGTGCGTGGTCGGCGAGCCGAGCGGCGCCGACCGGGTGACGCTCGGCTACAAGGGCAGCCTGCGGCTGGAGATTCGCGTGGAGCAGCCAGCCGCCCACAGCGCCCACGCCGTCGCCAGCGCCGCCGAGCGGGGCTGCGCCCTCTGGCAGGCCGTCAGCGACGACGCCCAGTCCTTCAACGCCGGCCGCGAGCGGGCCTTCGATCAGCTCCTGCCGACGCTGGTCCGCATCGGGAGCGGCGGCGACGGCCTGCGCGACTGGTGTGAGCTGTTGGTCAATGTCCGGCTGCCGCTCGACTGCGGCCCCAACGCCTATGTGGGGCGCGTTCGGCCGTTGCTGGAGGAGGCTTTCAGTTGGTCGGTCAGCGGCGCCACGCCGGCCTTCGCCGCTGAGCGCACATCGCCGCTGGCCCGCCGCTTCGGCCAGGCGCTGCGCGGGCTCGGCATCCAGCCGCGGCTGGCGGTCAAGACCGGCACCGCCGACCTGAACGTGGTCGGCCCGGCCTGGGGCTGCCCCGCCGTCGCCTACGGCCCGGGCGACGCCGCCCTCGACCACACCCCCGACGAGCGGATCGAGCTGGCCGAGTACCTGCGCGGCATCGCGGTGCTGGAGGCGGTGCTGACGGGGAGTTAAGGGATCAGGGGCCAGGGATCAGGCCGTCTTGGGCAAGGGCGTGGCGCTTCTGCTCGGCCTGATTCCGGCTCCGACATCTTTGATACCGGATAGCTATTTTGTAGTGCCCGCCGCTCCGCCGTCCGGCCTGACCCCTGATCCCTGATCCCTAAATCCATCCGTCCCGTATAATACCCCCGTGGGTCTCGACGCCCCGCATCGACGATTGCAGCCAGTGCGGCTAGCGCGAGCCACGGCCCCCGGCGGGCTGCTTGGCGGGCGGCTGCCGCCTGCGAGGGAGCTTTGCGCGCAGCATGGGGACGATCATTATCAATCTGCTGGCGGTCTGGGCGACGGGCCTGGGGCTGCTGTTCTGGACCGGCTGGGGGCTGGGGCGGCTGCTGACGCCGCCGGCGCTGCGGCCGGTCGCGCCGCTGCTGGCGCCGTTCTGGGGCTACGCCTGGACGACGATCAGCGCCTATTATTTGCTCTGGGCCGGCCTGTCGCTCGACGCCGGCCGCTGGCTCATCCTGGGCGGCGCGGGCCTGCTCAACCTGTGGGCCTGGGGGCGCGGGCGGCGGGGCGATGATCCATGGCCGCCGCTCGATCGCCGCGACCTGGGCCTGGCCGGGGCGCTGGGCCTGTTCGGCGGCTTGGTCGCGGTGCTGCCGTTGTTTTTCCACCGCCAGCTGGCGCCGATCGGCTCTAGCTGGGACGTGGAGTTTTACCTGCCGCTGGCCACCTATCTCCGCGACTACCCCTACGCCCGGCTGAGCGAGGCGCCCGCCAATCCGCTGATCCCGACCATCCTGGCCGATCCGACGGTCGCGCGGGCGATGGGCTTCTCTTATTTCCATGGCCTGGTCGACGGCCTGGGCGGCTGGGACGCGCTGCGCTCCTTCACGCCCATGCTCGGGCTGATGCGCCTGCTGGCGGCGGCGGCGGTGTTCCTGTTCGGGCGCTACGGCCTGGGGCTCGGGCGGCGCGGCGCGGCGATCGGGGCGCTGCTGGTCGCGGCCAACGAGCTGCTGTTCTGGGTCCAGGCGACCGGCTTCGCCATGCACGCCGCCTCGATGCCGCTGATCCCGATCGCCGCGCTGGCGACGATCATCTGCCTGCGCGAGCTGACGCCGCGCGCCACCGCCGGGGCGATTGTCCTGCTGGCGGCGCTGGCGACCAGCTACCACCCGGCGCTGCTGGGCTACGGCGCGCTGGCGAGCGGCGCCGGCCTCTGGTATCTGGGGCGCGGGCTGCGGTCCGGACGCTGGCGCGGCGTGCTGGGCCACGGCCTGGCGCTGCT
>DASWWB010001125.1:0-1857 GCA_036406115.1 Herpetosiphonaceae bacterium | reverse complement strand
CGGATCAGGTAGGCCGCAGTTGGTTGCGTGCTCTTGTGGATAATATGAATCTCGTCGCCAACGCGAAGCGGGATGTCGTCTTCGTAGTGTTGATGATCAAGATCGATCACAACGGTTATTCCCGCTTTGGGGAAAATATGCGGGGGAACCGTTGCCACCACTTGGAGTGGCCCTGTTTCGATAAAACCGGCGGGCGTTACCATTGAGCTGGTCCCTGATGTATCGACAGCTCCGCACCCGTTGAGGATAATCAACCAGCACGCAATCCGCAGCAGTCGTGATGATTGCATGCCTCCTCCTTATGCTAGCATACAGATCTCCCGCAATCGTACCATGCCATGACCGGAAAGGATGTTCGCATGAAACACGTTCGATCGCTGGCCGCCGCGCTGATCGGTCTGCTGCTTGGTCTCGCGGCGACGGTTCAGGCCGGCCCCGCGCCGCTATCGGGCAGCTCGCTGGCCTCCGTCGCCGCCGCTGCGCCGATCGGCACCGCCATCACCTATCAGGGCCGCCTGACCGATGGCGGGCGGCCGGCGCAAGGCGCCTACGACCTCCGCTTCCGGCTGTATGACGCGGCCGCCGACGGCCTCCAGGTCGGGCCGACGATCACCCGCACCAATGTCCTGGTCAGCAACGGCCTGCTGACCGTCGTCTTGGATTTCGGCGCGGTCTTCGACGGGGCGGCGCGCTATCTGGAAGTCGCGGTGGCGCCGGCCGGCGGCGGAAGCTATGCGGCGCTTGAGCCGCGCCAGGAGCTGACGCCGACGCCGCACGCCCGCTTCGCCGAGCTGGCCGGCGGGCTGGCGCTGCCCTTCAGCGGCAGCATCTCCTCGGAGATTCCGGCGCTGTTCGTCAGCAACAGCGGGGGCGGCGGCGCTATTCGCGGCCAAACCGCCGCCGGCGCCACCGGCAGCGCCGTCACGGGCTTCAACTACGGCAACGAGCGCTACGCCGCCGAGTTCGAGATCATGCTCGCCACCAATCCGCGCGCCGCGATCTACGCGCGCACCGCTGGCACGGGCCAGGCGATCGACGCCGAGATCAACTCCGCGACAACCGCCGACGCGCTGTTCGCCCGCACCACCAGCCCCGCCGCCGGCAGCTACGCCGGCGTCTTCAGCGGCCCGGTCCAGATCAGCTGCTCCGCCGCGACCTGCAACACCGCCAACGCCTTGCAGGTGGTCGGCAACTTCAGCGCGACGGTCAAAAATTTCAAGATCGATCACCCGCTGGCGCCAGCGACCAAATACCTCAATCACACCAGCGTCGAGTCGCCGGATATGAAGAACATCTACGATGGCGTCGTCGTCACCGGCGCCGACGGGCTGGCGGCGGTGGAGCTGCCCGGCTATTTCGAGGCCCTGAACCAGGATTTCCGCTATCAGCTCACGGTGATGGGGACGTTCGCCCAGGCGATTGTCAAGGAGGAGATCGCCGGCAACCGCTTTGTCATCCAGACTGACAAGCCTGGCGTCAAGGTGTCGTGGCAGGTGACCGGCATCCGCCACGACGCCTACGCCAAGGCCTATCCGATCCCGGTGGAGGAGGACAAGCCGCCGGCCGAGCGCGGCACCTATCTTGTCCCCGAGCTGTTCGGCCAGCCGCCGTCGCGCGGGCTCGCGGCGCGGGAGCAGCCGGAGATCCAGCCGGCCCCCGAGCAGCAGCCGGCGAGCGGCGGTCGGTGATGAGATTGATCGAAGGGAGGGCGGCAGCTAGATCAGCTGGCGCCGGCGTCGGGCGCAAAGCGGCCCAAGGATCGCTCCGATCCTTGGGCCGCGCTTGGCTGATCCGCAAGAGCCCCGTTTGGCTGGCCCCGCTTAGGTGTTGAGATCCAGCACCGGCGTCGTCGCGCTG
>DASWWB010001124.1:0-3945 GCA_036406115.1 Herpetosiphonaceae bacterium | reverse complement strand
GCCCAGGCGGAGCCGAGCCCGGAGGCGCGGCCGGCGCGCGTCACCCCGGTCGCCAAGACCATCGCCGCCCGCCAGGGTCTCGATCTCACGGCGTTGGCGGGCTCCGGCGTCGGCGGCGCGATCATCAAGCGCGATGTCGTGGCGCTGCTCGACGACAGCTCGCGGGCGCCCGAGGGCGGCTTCTGCGTCGCCGAGCAGATGGGCAACCGGCTGGCGGCGACCGAGCGCGTCATCACGGTGCCGGCGCCCAACGGCAACGGCGCGGCTCCAGCGCCAGCCCAGCCCAGCCCGCCAGCCGCTCAGGCGCCGGCAGCGCCCGTCGATCCGCGCCGCCCGACCCTGGTGCCGCTCACGGCCATGCGCCGCTCGATCGCCGAGCATATGGTGCGATCAAAAGCCACATCGCCCCACGCCACCACCGCGATCGAGGCCGACCTCAGCGCGGTGGCGGCGGTCCGCGCCCGCCTACGCGAGGGCTACCGGCGGCGCGGCGTCGAGCTGACCTTCACCGCCTGCATCGCTCTCGCCGCTCTGCGCGCGCTGCGCGGCCACCCGGCGCTCAACGCCTCCTGGCACGGCGAGGAGCTGGCGCGATTGGCCCGCGTCCAGCTTGGCATCGCCGTCGCCACGCCGACCGGCCTGGTGGTGCCCGTGGTCCGCGACGCCGCCGAGCTGAGCCTGCAAGGGCTGGCCCGGTCCGTCAACGATTTGGCGGAGCGCGGCAAGACCGGCCAGCTCCGGCCGGATGAGCTGCGCGGCGGCACGTTCACTGTCACCAATCCCGGCGCCGGCGCGATTCGCTTCGGCATCCCGGTCATCCCGCAGCCGCAGGCGGCCATCCTCGGCGTCGGGACAATCGAGAAGCGGGTCGTGGCCCGCGAGATCGACGGCGCCGATCAGGTGGTGATCCGCCCGCTAACGACCCTGACGCTCTCTTACGACGCGCGGCTGGTCGGCGACCACGAGGCCGACGCCTTCATCGCCGAGGTCCGGGCGCAGCTCGAAACCTTCCGCGAAGCCTAAGCCTGCGGCGACAGCCAAAACGAAACGGCGCGCGAGTCTGATCAGACTCGCGCGCCGTTTCGTTTCAAGCAGCGAAACGCCGCGCTAGCCGGCGGCGACGCCCAGCGGCTGGGCGAAATAATCGTTGGCCGAGGCCTCGCCGAAGCCGCACGACTGGTAGAGGCCCAGCGCTCGCGCGTTTTCGGTGGCGACCTCAAGGCTGATCGGCGCCTTGCCCAGCCCGCGCAAGTAGGCGACGGTCTTGAGCAAGATGCTGCGGCCGTAGCCCTGGCCGCGCAGCTCGGGCGGCACGACGAAGCCGAAAATATAGGCGCCGGGGCCCTCGGCGGCGGTGCCGATCACGCCGACGGTCCGGCCGTCGCTCTCCGCCAGCCAGAGATAGCGGTCCGGGGCCGGATCGACCAGCTGGCTCGTGACGAAGCTCGCCGAATCCTCGGGCTCCATGCCGAAGCCGGCGCGCATCAGCTCGACAATCTCAGCCTGATCGGCCGGGCTGGCCTGGCGCAGCGCGATCTCGTGGGCCGGCGCCGCTGGCTCGGCGGCAAGATCGAGGTCCATCACATATTCGGAGAACTGGTAGGCGGCGCTGGTGCTGGCGACGAAGGCGGCGCCGGCCTGGGAGCGCCGCTCGTTGATCCAGAGGATGGAGGGAATGCCGCGCTGTTCGCAGGACTGGCGGGCGGCCTGGTAGAGCTGGGAGAAAATGCCTTGCCGGCGGTAGTCGGGGTGGACCATGCCGCTGGCCTCGATCTCGCTCTGCTTGAACTGATAGAGGCCCAGGAAGCCGACCAGCTTCCCATCGGCGTAGTAGACGAAATCATCGGTATGTTCGCCGGAGCGGCGCTGAAGCATGCCGGGGTTGAGCTTGAGATCGAGTCCGTCGCGGCGGTTGCACAATTCCGCCAATTCCAGCGCCGCCGCGCGCTCCTCGTCGCTGAGCCGCGTCCGCGCCATCACTCCCTGGTGCTGAGTCATGCGTATCCTTTCGCAAAAACGATTGGATCAGCATAGCGCGAGGCCCGGCGCGGCGCCACGGCCGCCAGATGGATGCGGGGCGGCGCGGCTTAGCGGGCGGATTCGTCGAGGAGATGCCAGCGCAGGCCGCCGATCAGCAGCACCAGCAGCAGTCCGGTCAGCGCCAGCGGCAGGCTGTTTTGGGTGGCGGGCGCTGCCAGCGCGGGCGGCGCGGCAGCCGGAGCGTTGCCGGCGGGAGCGGGGCTGGTCAAAGCGCGCGTCGGCGCTGCGGCGGAGGGCGTAGCGCCCTGGACCGGCCGCTGCGCCAGCACCGTGAAATCAGTCGACGTACTGGCGGAGGCCACGCCGCTGGCGGTGAAGGTTGATGAAACCCGGCAGCTGCCGACGGCCAGCGCCTGGACCCGCACCTGGCGCGAGCGCGCGTCGCCGGCGGGCAGGTCGGCGCCGTCGAAGGGGCCGGGGCTGATCGACACGCAGCCATTGCTGACAGCATGGGCCAGATTCAGGCCCATTGCCGGCGAGCCGCCGTCGTTGCCGTACACAACCGAGATATCGGCGGATTGGCCGACCGCCAGCACCACATTATTCGGATTGACCTGGCCGTTGACCGTGTGGAAGACAAAGATACTGGGCAGCGGCGTAGCCGTCGGCACCGGAGTTTCGGTCGGTGTCGGCGTATTGCTGGGCGTTGGCGTGTTGCTGGCCGTCGGCGTGTCGGTCGGCGTGGCCGTATCCGTCGGCGTCGATGTCTCAGTCGGCGTGTTGGTCGGCGTGCGCGTGTTGGTCGGCGTGCGCGTCGGCGTATCGGTCGGCGTGTTGGTGACCGTCGGCGTGTTGGTATTGGTGGGCGTGTCGGTCGGCGTATCCGTCACCGACGGCGTGTCAGTCGGCGTCGGCGTATCGGTTGGCGTGTTGGTGTTCGTCGGCGTGTTGGTATTCGTCGGCGTGTCAGTCGGCGTGTTGGTGGGCGTGCGCGTCGGCGTATCGGTCGGCGTGAAGGTTGGCAGCGGCGTGAAGGTCGGCGTGCCAAAGCCAGTCACATTCCAGGTCGTCGATGCCGAACTTGCGGCGGCGTTACTGGCGGTGAACGATGTATTGAGAATGCAGGCGCCGATATTTTGACCGGTCACCGTCATGCTCGTCACGCGCACCGAACCGCCAGGCAGATCGGCGGTGTTGTAGGTCGGAGCCGACATTGAGACACAATTCCCGACCAGTGAGAAATTCAGATTGATATTTTGCGCGGCAACACCGCCAGAATTACCATAAATCACGAAGATCCGCTCAGTCGAGCCTTCGGTGAGCGAAGCGCTCGGCGGATTGACCACACCCTTGATCGAATACGCAACATAGAGCACCGGCTCAGGAACCGGGGTATTGGTGGGTGTGTTGGTCGGTGTATTCGTAGGGGTATCAGTCGGTGTGTTCGTGGGCATACCGGTTGGCGTATTGGAAGGTGTCGCCGTCTGGGTCGGCTTGGGCGTTTCGGTCGGCGTGCTGGTCGGCACCGCCGTGAAGGTCTGCGTGGCAAGCGGCGTGATCACCGGCGTATCGGTGGCGACAGTAGGCGGCGCGGTGGGGGCGGCCGTAGCGCTCGCAGTTGGGATTGCCGTATCCGTCGCAGTCGCCGGCAGATTCGTCGCCGTGGCGCTCGCAGTTGGCGTCGCCGTGTCAGTGCTTGTCGGACTAGCCGTCGGCAACGCAGGCTGGCTGGTCGGCGAGCTGGCCGGCAGACCGGTTGGCAGCGAGGTCGGGCTGTTGGCGGGAATCGGCGTCGCGCGCTGGGTTGGCGCGGGCGGCAGGGTTGGCGCGGCGGGCGCTGGCGTATCTTCGCCTGGCAGCGGCTGGCCGCCGGCGGCGATCGGCGTCGTCGGCTCGGGATTCGTGGTGGGCGTAGCAGCAGCGACGGCCGGGCCACGGGTGGCGGTGGCGGCGGCGGTGGGCGGC
>DASWWB010001123.1:0-2868 GCA_036406115.1 Herpetosiphonaceae bacterium | reverse complement strand
GTGATGGATGTGGAGCATCGCGGTGTAGGCCGCCACGCCCGCGCCCGGGTGGTCCAGCAGGACCCGCAGGATGTCCGCCTGCTTGGCTTTGAGCGGCAGCTGGCGCAGCCGTTCGTAGAGCGCGGCCAGGCCGCCGGCCCCAGCGATCACGCTGCGCCAGGGCTCCTTCTCCACCAATCGGTGCGGATGTTGCAGCAGATCTTCGACGCGGTCTTCGGTCCAGTTTGGCGTGTCAGTCATCGGGGCCCTCAGCGCTCTCGTGGCGGATTCTGCCCAAAGTATAGCCAGCAACCGGCGGCGGCGCCAGGGCGCGGCGGCCCGTCGCAAATTGACGCTCCCCCGCATGGCTGGTATGATCAATTCATTGCACGAAGCGAGGATTCCCCATGTCAGAGGCAGCCACTGAGGGGCGCAAAGTCGATCATCTGAACATCGTCCTGGGCCAGGATGTCAGCGCCAAGGGCGTGGAGACCGGCTTCGCCCAGTATCAGTTCGAGCACTGCGCCCTGCCTGAGCTGGATATGCGCGCCATCTCCACCGCGACGACCCTGTTTGGCAAAACCCTCAACGCCCCGCTGCTGATCAGCTCCATGACCGGCGGCGCCGATCGCGCCGAGATCGTCAACCTGGAGCTGGCCGAGGCCGCCGAGACACTGGGCCTCGCGATGGGCGTCGGCTCGCAGCGCGCCGGGCTCCACGACGAGCGGCTGGCCGCCTCGTACCGCGTGCGGCGGGTCGCCCCCTCGATTGTCCTGCTCGCCAACCTGGGCGCCGTGCAGCTCAACTACGGCTTCGGCGTCGATCACTGCCGCCGCGCCGTCGAGATGATCGAGGCTGACGCGCTCATCCTGCACCTGAACGCGCTCCAGGAGGCGGTCCAGCCGGAGGGCGACACGAATTTCGCCGGCCTGCTGGGCAAGATCGAGCAGGTCTGCCGCGCGCTGCCGGTGCCGGTGGTGGTCAAGGAGGTCGGCAACGGGATCGGCGCCGCCGTCGCCCGCCAGCTGATCGAGGCCGGCGTCTGGGGCATCGATGTCGCCGGGGCCGGCGGCACCAGCTGGAGCGAGGTCGAGCGCTTCCGCCACGCCAGCGCGCGCGGCCGGCGCGTCGCCGCCACCTTCGCCGGCTGGGGCATTCCGACCGCCGAGGCCATCCGCCAGGTGCGCGCCGCCCTGCCCAACGCCCTGCTGATCGGCTCCGGCGGCGTCCGCACCGGCCTCGACGCGGCCAAGGCGATCGCGCTCGGCGCCGATCTCGCCGGCTCGGCCGCGCCCCATCTGTCCGCTCAGGATCGCGGCGGCATCGTCGGCCTGCTCGACGCGCTCGGCGCGATCATCGACGAGCTACGGGTGGCGATGTTCTGCGCCGCCGCGCCGGATCTTGCCGCCCTTCGCCAAACGCCGCTCCGCCGCGTCGAGCGCTGATCGCCAGAAACGGAGCGAGCGCGGCCCGGGCCTTCCCGCCGCCGCGCGATCCTGATGTACGTCTCAAAGCTGTCGCTGCAACATTTCCGCATCTACCAGGCGCTCAACCTTGATCTGCCGCGCGGTACGACGCTGTTCTACGGCTCCAACGCCGCCGGCAAGACCACGCTGCTCGAAGCGCTGTACTACCTCGCCACCACCCGCTCGCCCCGCGCCTCCGCCGAGCGCGAGCTGGTCTCGCTCGACGCCACCGGCGATCTCGGGCTGCCGCCCTTCGCCCGGCTCTCGGCCAAGGTCGAGCCGGTCAAGGAGGCCGATCCGCTCCTGCTGGAGATTATGATCCAGCGCCGCTTCGACGCCGAGGGCGGATTGGCGCCGGCCTCCCAGAAGCTGATCCGCGTCAATCGCATCAACCGCCGCGCCATCGATCTGATCGGCCAGCTGCGGGTCGTGATGTTCGCCCCCCAAGATCTGGTGCTGCTCACCGGCGCCCCCGCCGACCGCCGCCGCTACCTCGATGTGACGCTCTCGCAGATCGACGGCCACTATGTCCGCTCGCTCTCGCGCTACAACCAGGTCCTCTCGCAGCGCAACGGCCTGCTGCGCTCCTGGCGCGAGCAGCGCCGGGGCGGCCGCCACGACCAGGAGCTGTCGTTCTGGGACGACGAGCTGACCAAGGCCGGCGCCTATCTGCTCCGCGAGCGCCGCCGCGCCGTCGCCGCCCTCAGCGAGCTGACCCGCGCGATGTTCGCCGATATCACCGCCAGCGATCTGCCCTTCGCCCTGGCCTACGTCGGCACGACCGAGGCCGTCGACGCCGCCGCCTTCGCCGCCGCCCTCCGCGCCAATCGCCGCGAGGAGCTGGACCGCGGCATGACGCTGATCGGCCCCCACCGCGACGATCTCTCGATCACGCTCGGCGGCAGGGAGGTCGGCGCCTACGGCTCGCGCGGCCAGCAGCGCTCCGCCACCCTCGCCCTGCGCCTGGCCGAGGCCGAGCTGATGCGCGATCGCACCGGCGATTGCCCCGTGCTGCTGCTCGACGATCTGCTCTCCGAGCTTGACAGCCGCCGCCGCGACCATCTGCTGCGCACGATCGACCGCCCCGACCAGCAGACCCTCATCACCGCCACCGATCTCGACGATTTCGCCCCCGCCTTCCTCGCCGGCATCACCAGGATGCACGTCGAGCAGGGCAAGGTGTTTCCGGCGTAGATCAGCTATCGGCTGTCAGCTATTAGCTATCAGGACCGGACAGAAAGATATTGCGCGCCGCCCAGGATGTGGGCGGCGCGCAATATCTTGAGAGCGCACCCTGACAGCTGATACCTTAGACCTGATAGCTCATCTCCCCAGCAGCGGCAGATACACCTGCGGCCCCATCCCGTGGGCCAGGCTGCTGTAGGCCTGGAACGATGGCTTGTAGAGGGCGACGGCGCCGTTC
>DASWWB010001122.1:0-3228 GCA_036406115.1 Herpetosiphonaceae bacterium | reverse complement strand
GGCTGCGGGTGCTGGGCGATCCCGAGCCGGCGGCCGAGCTGGCGGCGGGCGCGCCGGGCGTGTTCCGGGTCCTGCCGCCGGAGCCGGGCGAGCGCGAGCTGGTGCTGGAGTTCGAGGGCGGCGACGACGAGGCTGCGGCGCTGCTGGGCAAGCTGGCGGCGGCGGGGGTGGCGGTGGCGGACTTCCACCGCGAGAACGATAATCTTGAGCGCTTGTTTCTGCGCCTGGTTAACGGCGAGGAGGTGGCGGCATGACGCAGCATGCGGAGACAGGGCGGCCGGGCGGCGCGCGGCGCTTTTCATGGCAGGCGAATCCGGTGGTGGTCAAGGAGCTGCGCTCGCGGATGCGCGGCGGCCGGGCGTTCGTGCTGCTGACCGGCTTCTTGGTCGGGCTGGGCGCGGTCGGCTTCGGCCTGTTCCAGCTGGCGACGAGCCGCGAGCGGTTTGGCATGCCGCTGTTCAGCGCGCAGATCGGCCAGACGCTGTTCGGCGGGCTGGCCTTCGCCCTGCTGGGGCTGGTGTGCATCATCGCGCCGGCGGTGACGGTCAACGCGATCAGCTCGGAGCGCGAGCGGCTGACCTATGAGATGCTGGTGGCGACGCCGCTGCCGGCCTGGCGGCTGCTGTGGGGCAAGCTGGTGGCGGCGCTCAGCTACGTGGCGCTGCTGCTGCTGGCCGCCGTGCCGCTGGGCAGCATCGTCTACCTGTTCGGCGGGATCACGCTCAAGGTGGTGCTCCAGGTGGCGGCGGTGATCGTGATGACCGCCGTCACCGCCGGCATGCTGGGCGTCTGGGCCAGCGCCCTGACCGGCAAGACCGGGCGGGCGGCGGTCGTGTCCTATCTGATCCTGGCGCTGACACTGGGCGGCCTGCTGTTCTTCGCCCAGATCTGGCAGGCCCGCAACAGCAAAGATGTGCCCTGGGAGGCGCTGACGCCCAATCCGATCAGCGCGCTGGCCTCGGCGGTGGCGACGCTCGTCGGGCCGCAGGTCGCCGATTCCGGCATGGTGATGCGCGGCGGCGTCGGCCTGGCCCAGCCCGATGTGGCGATTTTCCAGCCCATGCCGATGCCCTTCCCCGGCGACGGCCAGATCGTCGACGGCGGCTTTTACATGCCCGGCTGGAGGACGCTGTCGGTCGGGCTGTACCCGGTCGCCAATCCCAATGGCCAGCCGCAAGTCGTCGAGCCGCGCCAGGTCTGGCGCACAAACCTCCAGATTCAGCTGATGGTCTGCCTGGGGCTGTTCTGGATGAGCCTGCACCTGGTGCGGCCGCGCCGCCGCTGGCGATTGGGCTGGGGCGACCTGGCGATGCTGTCGATCACGGCGACGGCGATGCTGGGGATCGGCGTCTGGCGCCAGTGGTGGTTTTAGGCGCCGCGTTCGTGGCGTATAATGCAGGCCGCCGTCCCGATCTGGGGCGGCGGCTTGTGCATGGAGCGATACGCTATGGCGCGTCTGCGACAATGGCTTACGTTGGATATGGTCTGGCTGGCGGCGGCGCTCGCCCTGCTGGCGCTGCGGCCGCTGCTCTCGGCGGTGCCGCCCTACGATTTCTGGTGGCATATGGCGACCGGCCGGGTGATCGACGCGACCGGCAGCGTGCCGCGCACCGAGATCTTCTCCTGGACGATGGCCGGCGCGCCCTACTACAATCAGCCCTGGGCCGCCCAGTGGCTGATGTTCAAGCTCCACGCCCTGGGCGGCCTGCCGCTGCTGCTGATCACGCAGGCCGCGGTGATCTGCGGCTCGTACGGCGGGCTGCTCTGGCTGGGCCTGCGCCGGCTGGGCGACGGGCGCAGGCTGCGGCGGGCGGTGGCGGTGCTGCTGCTGCTTGTCGTGCCGGCGTCGTTCGACAACTGGTCGATCCGCCCGCAAACCTACGCCGTGCCGCTGTTCGTGGCGACGCTGGCGATTGTCACCGCCTACCGCCTGGGCTGGCGCAACCGGCTCTGGCTGCTGCCGCCGATCCTGGCGCTCTGGGCCAATGTCCACGGCTCCTTCGTGCTCGGGCTGGGGCTGATCGGCCTGGCGTGGCTGGGCGAGCTGGCGACCCGCCTCCTCCACCTGCGGCGCCCGGAGCTGGTGCGGCGCGAGGGATTGGGCTGGCGCGGCCTGGCGGTCCTGGCGGGCTGGGGCGCGGCGAGCGGCCTGGCGACGCTGCTCAACCCGCGCGGCGCCGGGCTGCTGGGCTATGTCAGCAATCTGGTCAGCTCGCCCCAGGTCGCCAATCTGGTCACTGAGTGGCAGCCGACCTACCGCACCTGGTACGGCGTGTTTTTCTTCCTGCTGCTGGGTGTCACGCTCTGGGCGATGTGGCGGGCGCGGCCGGAGGTCGATCTCACCGATTTGCTCCTGATGCTGCCGTTCATCTATCTCGGCGTCACCGCCCAGCGCAACGTGCTGTGGTTCGCGCTGGTGGCCTTCATGCCGCTGCTCTGCGCCCTCACGGCCAAGGCCAAGCCGATCACGATCGCGCCGTTCCAGGGCCAGCCGGCGCTCAACGGCGTGCTGATCGGCTTCCTGGGCTTCCTGGTCCTCCTCAGCCTGCCGTGGATCAAAGTCTATCTGCCGCTGCCGCCGGAGGGCGGCAACCTGCTCAGCGCCGAGACGCCGGTCGGGGCCGTGCCGGCGCTGGCGGCGCTGCCGCCTGGCGAGCGCCCGACCCATCTGTTCACCGAGCTGGGGATGGGCAGCTACCTGACTTGGGCGGCGCCCGAGCAAAAGGTGTTCATCGACCCGCGCTTCGAGCTGTACCCGCTCAAGCTCTGGAACGACTACGATGCGATTATCGCGGTCGCCCAGCCGGAGCTGCTCGATTCCTATCCGATCGACGGGGTGCTGGTGAGCCAGAAAACCGAGCCCGAGCTGGTCAGCTACCTGCGCGGCCAGGCGGGGTGGCGCGAGCTGTGGACCGGCGACGGGCTCAACGAGGTGGGCGTGCTGTTTGTCCGCCGCTAGCGCCCGGCGCCGGCGGCCAGCTGTCGTCGGCCTCGGCCAGCCCGCGCTCCAGGGCGCGGCCCGCCAGCAGAGCGTGCTCGGGGCGCAGCCGCTCGAGGAAGGTGGCGAGGCCGCCGTAGGCCCGGCAGTATTTGTCGGAGTACCAGTCGTCGAGGACGCGGGACAGCTCCTGCTGCGCCAGCATGTCGGCGAGCGCCTGGGCCGAGGGCTGATCGAGCGCCGGGCCGGCGGCGTAGGCCAGGGCCAGGGCCGCGGCGCAGCGCACCGGG
>DASWWB010001121.1:0-1892 GCA_036406115.1 Herpetosiphonaceae bacterium | reverse complement strand
CAGTACAAGGCCAGCGAACAGCTCGTCATTCTTCAGGATCCCAGCACGGTGCCGCTGCCGTAGCAGGCGCCCAGCCCAGGGACTGCGGGCCTCCGCAGTCCCTCTTTTTTTATGGATTGAGCTATGAGTGTTATCACGATTATCGGCCTCGGCCCCGGCGCGCCGGGCCAGCTCACCGTCGAGGCCCGCGAGCTGCTGGACGGACTGGCGGCGCTCGATGTCCGCACCACGGTCCATCCGACAGTGGCGGCGCTGCCCGCGTCGCTGGCGGTCCGCTCGTTCGATCATCTGTATGCCAGCGCCAGCGAGTTCGGCGCCATCTACGCCACAATCGCCGCGACGCTGATCGAGCGCGCCCGGGCGGGCGAGGCGGTGTGGTACGCCGTGCCGGGCCATCCGCTGGTCGCCGAGGCCACGACCCGCCATCTGCTGGCTGGCGCCAAGGCCGCCGGCATCCCGGTGCGGATCGTCGCCGGCCTCTCGTTCGTCGAGCCGGTCTGCACGGCGCTGGGGCTCGATCCGCTGGAGCATGGCCTCCAGCTCGTCGACGCGCTGGATCTCGTCCCGCCGGCCCCGCGCGCCGCCGAGGGCGCCGACCGCGCCTGGAGCGAGCTGCACGGCGCGGGCCCGTACGTCGCCCCGCTGAGCCCGTTCCCGCTCCAGCCGGCGCGCCCGGCGCTGCTCTGCCAGGTCTACAGCGCCCCCATCGCCTCGGAGGCCAAGCTCTCGCTGCTGGAGCGCTACCCGGCCCAGCATCCGGTGACGATCGTCACCAGCGCCGGCATGGCCGACGAGCGGGTCGCCGAGGTGCCGCTGCACGAGCTGGATCATCAGCAGGGATTTGATCATCTGACCTGCGTCTACGTGCCGGCGCTGCCCATCCACGAGGATGTGCGCGGCTTCGACGCCGTGCAGTGGGTGATGGAAAAGCTGGCCGGCCCGTTCGGCTGCCCCTGGGACCGCGAGCAGACCCACAAAACGCTCCAGCCCTTTCTGCTGGAGGAGGCCCATGAGGTGCTGGAGGCGCTCAACCAGGAGGATTACGACGCGGTCAGCGAGGAGCTGGGCGACGTGCTGCTCCAGGTCGTGTTCCACGCCGAGCTTGGGCGCCAGGCCGGGCTGTTCGACATGGGCGATATTCACGCCGCGCTGACCAACAAGCTGATCCGCCGCCACCCGCATATTTTCGGCGATCTGCCGGTCAGCGGCTCGGGCGAGGTGCTGCGCAACTGGGAGGCGATCAAGGCCGCCGAGCGCGCCGAGAAGGGCAAAACCGACCGGCCGAGCGTCCTCGACGGCATCCCCGCCAGCCTGCCGGCCCTGCCCACCGCCCAAACCCTCGGGCGCAAGGCGGCCAAAGTCGGCTTCGACTGGCCCGAGGTCGCCGGGGTCTGGGACAAGATCGCCGAGGAGCTGGAGGAGCTGCGGCAGGCGCCGCCAGAGGAGCGCGAGGGCGAGCTGGGCGATCTGCTGTTCGCGATCACCAATCTGGCCCGCTGGCTGGAGATCGACGCCGAAACCGCCCTGCGCCAGACCAACGCCAAGTTCCGCCGGCGCTTCCAGGCGATCGAGGCCGGCGCCCGCGCCCAGGGCCGCGAGGTCAGCGACCTGTCGCTCGACGAGGCGGAGGCGCTCTGGCAGGCCGCCAAGCGGAGCGGCTGATGGCCTACGACACGATCGTGATCGGCGCCGGCCTGGCGGGATTGACTGCGGCGCTGCGCTCGGCCCAGGCGGGCAGATCGACCTTGCTGCTGGCCAAGGGCCAGGGCGCGCTGCCCTGGAGCAGCGGCTGCGTCGATCTCTGGCCGGCGCCCGACCCGCGCGCCGCGCTGGAGACGCTGGCCGGCGAGCGGCCCGATCACCCCTACGCCCTTGCCGGGCTTGACGCGCTC
>DASWWB010001120.1:0-5322 GCA_036406115.1 Herpetosiphonaceae bacterium | reverse complement strand
GCGAGCGCGCCTACGCCGCCGTTGACGCGGTCCAGTTCGCCGGCAAGCACGCCCGCCGCGACATCGCCGCCCGCGAGGTGGCCCGATGAGCCTGCGCCTGGCTGTGATGGTCTCCGGCAGCGGCTCCAATTTGCAGGCCCTGATCGACGCCCGGCGCGCCGGCGACCTCGATGCTAGGATTGTCGCCGTGATCTGCGACCAGCCGGGCGCCCAAGCGATCGGCCGCGCCCTGGCGGCGCGCATCCCGACGATCTGCCTGCCGCTCCGCAAGGGCGCCGACCGCGCCCAGTGGGCCGCCCTGGTTGCCGATCTGATCGAGCCGTTCCGCCCCGACCTGGTGCTGATGGCGGGATGGATGCGGATCATGCCCGCCAATTTCGTCGAGCGCTTCACCCCCGATCTGCTCAACCAGCACCCGGCGCTGCTGCCCGAGACCGACGCCGACACCTATGTCACCGGCGACGGCCGCGAGATCCCGGCGATCCGCGGCTCGCACGCCGTGCGCGACGCCCTGCGCCTGGGCGTGCCGGTCACCGGCTGCACCATCCACCGGGTCACGCCCCTGGTCGATGTCGGGCCGGTGCTGGCCCGCCGCGAGGTCGCGGTCGCGCCCGGCGACACCGAGGCGACGCTGCACGAGCGGATCAAGGCCGCCGAGCGGCCCATGGTTATTGATGTGATCAATCAGCTGGCGGCCCAGGCCGCCCAGGGGAGGCCGGTCAATGTCGACCACGCAAGATAAAATCGCTGAGCTGCGCCGCCGCCGCGAGCTGGCGGCCAATCCCGACCCGCAGGCCGTCGACAAGCAGCACGCCCGCGGCAAGCTGACCGCCCGCGAGCGGATCGAGCGCCTGCTCGACCCCGGCTCGTTCGTCGAGTTGGACGCCTTCGCCGTCCATCGCGCCCACAATTTCGGCCTCGACAAAAAACAAATCCTCGGCGACGGCGTCGTCACCGGCCATGGCACGGTCGACGGCCGGCCGGTCTGCCTGTTCGCCCAGGACTTCACGGTCTTCGGCGGCTCGCTGGGCGAGGTGTTCGCCGAGAAGATCGTCAAAGTGATGGACCTGGCGCTGCGGATGGGCGTGCCCTGCATCGGCCTCAACGACAGCGGCGGCGCCCGCATCCAGGAGGGCGTGGTGGCGCTTGGCGGCTACGCCGAGATCTTCTACCGCAACGTGCTCTCGTCAGGCGTCATCCCCCAGCTCTCGGTGATCGCCGGGCCCTGCGCCGGCGGCGCGGTCTACTCGCCGGCCATGACCGACTTCATCCTGATGGTCAAGGGCTCCTCGCAGATGTTCATCACCGGCCCCGATGTGATCAAAACCGTCACCGGCGAGGAAGTCACGCACGAGCAGCTCGGCGGCGCCATGACCCACAACACCCGCTCCGGCGTGGCCCATTTCGCCGCCGACGACGAGGACGAGTGCTTCGATCAGCTCAGGGCGCTGCTCTCGTATCTGCCCGCCAACAACATGGAGGACCCGCCGCGCGTCGAGCCGGCCGACGATCCCGAGCGGATGGACGAGGAGCTGCAAACGATCATCCCCGACAACGCCAAAAAGCCCTACGACATGAAGGCGGTGATCGAGCATGTCGTGGACGACGGCTCGTTCTTCGAGGTCCAGCCCTTCTTCGCCACCAATCTGGTGATCGGCCTGGCGCGGCTTGACGGCGCTGTGATCGGCGTGGTCGGCAACCAGCCGTCGTCGATGGCCGGCACGCTGGACATCGACTCCTCGGTCAAGGGCGCGCGCTTCGTGCGCTTCTGCGACGCCTTCAACATCCCGCTGGTGACATTCGTGGACGTGCCGGGCTTCCTGCCGGGCACCCAGCAGGAGTACGGCGGCATCATCCGCCACGGCGCCAAGCTGCTCTACGCCTACTGCGAGGCGACCGTGCCCAAGCTGACCGTGATCACCCGCAAAGCCTACGGCGGCGCCTACGACGTCATGGCCTCCAAGCATATTCGGGCCGACTTCAACTTCGCCTGGCCGACCGCCGAGATCGCCGTGATGGGCGCGGGCGGCGCGGTGTCGATCATCTTCCGCAAGGAGCTGGCGGAGGCGGCGGACCCGGCCGCGACCCAAGGGGAGCTGGTGCGCCAGTACGAGGAGCGTTTCGCCAATCCCTACATCGCCGCCGAGCGCGGCTACGTCGATTCGGTGATCGAGCCGCGCGAAACCCGGCCGGCGCTGATCAAGGCGCTGCGCCTGGCGCGCACCAAACGCCAGAGCATGCCGCCCAGAAAGCACGGCAATATCCCGCTATGATGGCTCGTGCCGAGGGGGACCGGGGGCCGGCTGCGATGCTTGCGCGCGCAAAGCCGCATATGGTATAGTTGCCTACAGCACCAGCGCTCGCTATCCGATGTGAGGCCGTCATGAGTGACCCACAACACCCATCTCTGACCGGAGATGAGGAACGCATCATCGAACTGCACCTCCCCAGCAAGCTCGGCTACGAGAAAGTCGCCATGGACACCGCTAGCGCGATGGCTAAGCGTATGGGCTTCACCACCGACCGGGTTGATTCGCTCCGCACCGCTGTGAGCGAGGCGGTGACCAACGCCATCGAGCATGGCAATCAGCACGACATGGCCACCAAGGTCGTGGTGGTGTTCACCGGCCGCGACGACGGCCTGGTGGTGAGCGTGGCCGACCAGGGGCGCAAGATGCTTGACGAATCGGCCAAGGATCGCCAGCCCGATATCCAGCAGGTGCTGGAGAGCGACGACAAGGGCGGCTGGGGCATCTGGCTGATCAAAGAGCTGATGGACGAAGTCGAATTCTCCGTCGCGCCGTCTGGGGGAAACCAGCTCCGCATGGTCATTCACTTAGATCGTTGAGGGCATAATGGCCCGCACCCAAGTTACGATTGAACTCAGCTTTCCAAGCAAACTGGGTTATGAGAAAGTCGCGCGCGAAGCAGTTGGCACCCTGGCCCGCATGATGGGCTTCGACGCCAGCCGGGTCGAGGATCTCCGCACCGCGCTCAGCGAAGCCTGCATCAACGCGATCGAGCATGGCAACCAACGCCAGCCGCAGTTGCGTATCCATATCGCCTGCACCGTTTCGCGCAATCGATTGGTGATCGTGGTGCGCGACGCCGGGCTGCGCTTCCATCCCTCCTCGCAGCCCGAGGCCGCGACGATCGAACAGAAGCTGGCCGGATTGGCCGCCACCAGGGGTATGGGCCTGATGCTGATCCATCAGCTCGTGGATGAGAGCGGGTTCCTGCCCTCGCGCCCCGGCCAGGGCAACCGCTTCCGCCTCGCTATTTACAACCCACCGCGCAGGACGCCAGCGGACGCAGCGTTCCCGCCTAATTGAGGCTCGTGTCCATCAAGGAGCTTTTTATATGATTGATGACGAATTGAAGGTGAGCACCCGCCAGCGCGATGGGATTTGGCTGATCGATCTGGAGGGCGATGTCACAACCTTCGCCGAGGACGCGATCACCGGCGCCTATCAGAAAGTCACCAGCGAAGGCGCGAAGTATATTGTGATCAACTCGCGCCAAAGCGACTACATCAACAGCGCCGGCATCGCGATCCTGATCGGCGTCGTGACCGAGGTCAACCGGCAGGGCCAGAAGCTCGCGATCAGCGGCCTCAGCGCCCACTTCCAGAAGATTTTCCGCATGGTCGGCCTCGCCCAGTACGCCGACATCTACGCCGACGAGGAAGAGGCCGTCGCCGCCCTCAAGAAGAAGCTCGACGAGGACGCGGCAGCCGCCGCCTAGCCCGCCTTCACGCTATCCTTGCGACGGCGGCCGCCCCACGGGCGGCCGCCGTTTTCGCTTAAAAGAATTCGCCGCTGACCATAGGGGGGGCCAGCGACGAATGAGGTTGCGCGTCCGTGGTGCGTGACCAGACCACAGCGAGGTTGTTCGTCGGTTGTCGATTGAAAAACGCGAAGCGGCGTTTTCCCAAGCTCTCACACCGTCACAGCAACTCCTTGCGGAGGGCGGTGTTTTTGACTTGTACCGAGCGAGGTTTCCGAGCAGTATGATAGCCGGGCTAGATGAGTGCTGGATGAAGCATCGGTAAACGTCCGCTAAGGGCCGCCTCAGCCCAGCCCCTGGTCTTTCCACTGCCGCCAGACCCGCTCCAGCACCTCGCGCTCGCGCGGGAAGCTGACCATCCGCAGCGCCTCCGGCAGCGGAACCCAGCGCACGTCGTCGACTTCCGAGAGCTGCGGCTGGAGCTGGCCGCCCCGGCAGCGCATCAGGAAGAACTCGACCGACTTGTGGATGCGGGCCGGGCCCGAGCGGAACCAATATTCGATCGATGAGATCGAGTGCAGCACTTCGCCTAAGATGCCGGTCTCCTCGGCGATCTCGCGGCGGGCGGCTTCGGCTGGGGTCTCGTCGTCTTCCGGCTGGCCTTTGGGCAGCCCCCAGCGCGCCCCGCCCAGGGTCGCGATCAACACGACCTCCGGCACCTCGCCCTCCAGCCGGTAGCAGACGCCGCCGGCTGAGTATGTTGTTCGGTGTTTGGGTGTCTGATGGCCCATCGCCGCATCCCTCCGTTAAACCGCAGGACGGGGAGCGGCCCCGTCCTGTTCCAGCGGCGCGAGCGCGCTCCCGCCGCTGTGTTCATTGCCCGCCATGGGCATTTACGGATGGTTGGGCGCGCCCGGTTTCACCGCGACGCGCCCCGGGGTGCTCCGTTCGTCTGCGCTGCCGGCTTAGATCCGCTGGGTCTCGCCGGTGTAGGGGCGCGGCTCGCTGCTTTCGCTGCTGGTCGGGCCGCTCAGCTGGCCCTGGGCGCGGTTGCCCAGCTGGCTCAGTTTGTTGCCGATGCTCTCGCGGTTCTTGAACAGGTAGGCCAGGCCGGCCAGCGCCAGGGCGGCGAAAGCGCCGCTTCCACGTCGTACCATAACTTGTCCCTCCTTAAGCTTGCCGCAGCTCCCGCCGCGGATGATCGCTGGTTTCGTGCCGCTCCCGCACGGGAGCGCGATTTGACACTGCCGCTCAAAAAGCAAGATGGGTGCCACTGAGGCCGCTCCAGGCGTATACTTCCCATGCAACGCAGCCTTCATCGCAGGAGCACCGCCATGAGCCCTCCCAACGACCGCCCCGCCTGGAAAGCGCCGTCGAGCGCGCCGAGCGCTTCCCCGGCACGCTGGCCATCCCGCCGGAACTTGCCCGCGCTAATCTCGCCCCCGGCGCATTCGTCCAACTGCTGTTTTTGATTGATGATCACAACGGGCTCGGCCCGCAGCGCTGCGAGCGGATGTGGGTCAAGCTGGCCAGGATCGAGGATGGCGGCTATTGCGGCAATCTCTTTTCGATCCCCGCAGCGCCGGCGCGCCGTTC
>DASWWB010001119.1:0-1508 GCA_036406115.1 Herpetosiphonaceae bacterium | reverse complement strand
CGCCGCTGGAGCAGGTGGTGCCGATCGTGGTCAACGCCAAAACCCAGCGCCCCAGCGTCTGCAACGCCCTGGACACGGTGCTGATCGAGCGGGCCGCCGCGCCGCGCGTCCTGCCGGCCCTGGGCGCCGCGCTCCACGGGCACGGCGTCGAGATCCGCGCCGACGAGGAGGCGCTGGCGATCCTGCGCGAGGGCGGCGACGAGTCCTGGCATGTCACGCCGGCGGGCGCCGATGATTTCGGCACCGAGTTCCTCGCCCTGATTCTATCGATCAAAACCGTGGCCGGGCTCGACGAGGCGCTGGACCACATCGCCCAGCACAGCACCGGCCACTCCGAGACCATCCTGACCGCCAACCACGCGGCGGCCGAGCGCTTCCTGAACGAAGTCGACTCGGCGGCGGTCTACGCCAACGCCTCGACCCGCTTCACCGATGGCTCGCAGCTCGGGCTGGGCGCCGAGATCGCCATCAGCACCGCCAAGCTGCACGCCCGCGGGCCGATGGGCCTCCAAGAGCTGACCAGCTACAAGTGGGTGGTGCGCGGCGCCGGCCACGTCAGGGAGTGAGCATGAAGCCGGCGACCTTCGCGGCGGGCCTCGCCGCCCTCGCCAGCGCCCTGATGCTGCGCGACCTCCGCGCGCTCAGCCGCATCCCGGTGGTGGCGCCGGCGCCGGATGGAGCGGCCGAGCCGCCCGTCAGCGTGATTATCCCAGCGCGCGACGAGGAGCGGGTGATCGAGCGGGCGGTGCGCGGCGTCATGGCGCAGCGCTACGCCAACTGGACGCTGACGGTCCTCAACGACCACTCGACCGACCGCACCGGCGCGATCCTGGCCGGGCTGGCCGCCGAGGACGGGCGGATCGCGGTCCTTGACGGCGCCGAGTTGCCCGCCGGCTGGGTCGGCAAATGCTGGGCCTGCTGGCAGGCCGCCCAGGCCGCCGGCGGCGATTGGCTGCTGTTCCTGGACGCCGACACCCAGCCGCAGCCCGAGCTGATCGCCGCCGGCGTGGCCTACGCCGAAGCGGAAGGGCTCGATCTGCTCACGGTGATGCCGCTGCTGGAGCTGGGCTCCTTCTGGGAGCGGGCGATCCTGCCGGCCTTCCTCTCGATCATCGAGGCGGCCTTCCCGCTTGACAAGATCAACGACCCGGCCTCGGATGTCGTGCTGGCCAACGGCCAGTGCATCCTGGTGCGGCGAGCGGCCTACGAGCGGGCCGGCGGCCACCGGGCGGTGCGCGACAAAGTGCTTGAGGATGTCGAGCTGGCCCAAGCGGTGGTACGGGCGGGGGGACGGCTACGGGTCGCCGACGGCCGACACCTGATCGCAGTGCGCATGTACACCAACGGCGCCGAGGTCCGCGAGGGCCTGACCAAAAACGCGATCGCCGGGCTGCGCAACGGCGGCCCGCGCTCGGCCTGGGCCGGCGCGCGCCAGGCCATGGTCGCCTTCGCGCCGCCGGGGCTGCTGCTGGGGGCGCTCTGGGCCACGCTGCGGCGCTGGCCGGTCC
>DASWWB010001118.1:0-2488 GCA_036406115.1 Herpetosiphonaceae bacterium | reverse complement strand
ACCTGCTGATCGCCGCCGACGGCGGCGCCCGCCACCTGCTGGCGATCGGCGCCGCGCCGCAGGTGTTGATCGGCGATCTCGACTCGGTCGCGCCGGAGGCGCTGGCGGCGCTGGCGGGCCGCTGCGAGATTCTGCGCTTCCCCGCTGAGAAAAACGAGACCGACCTGGAGCTGGCGCTGCTGCTGGCGGCGGAGCGCGGGGCGACTGAGATCCGGGTGCTGGCGGCGCTGGGCGGGCGGCCGGACATGCATCTGGCCAATCAGCTGCTGCTGGCCTTGCCGGCGCTGGCCGGCCGCGACGTGGCGCTGCTTGCCGACGGCTGGAGCGTGCGCCTGGTGCGCTCGACCCTCGCGCTGCGCGGCGCCCCCGGCCGCCGGGTGTCGCTCGTGCCGCTGGGCGATGCGCGCGGCGTGCGCACCGAGGGGCTGCGCTATCCGTTGCGCGGCGAGCCGCTGCTGCTGGGCCCGGCGCGCGGCGTCAGCAATGAGTTCGAGGGCGCCGAGGCGCTGGTCTCGCTGGAGGCGGGCGCGCTGCTGGTGTTCGCCGAGGACGGGCCGATCTGAGCGCCGCGCCGCCGGTCGTTGATGATCGGCGGCGCGGCGTCGCCGCTAGCGGGCGAGCCCGAGGTACTGCGCCCCGTCGTAGTGCCAGCGCATCCAGCCCTGCCGGTTGCCCGCAGCGGAGACAAGGAGCCAGTCGCCGCTCGTGCCGATGACGCCGAAGCGGGTCCCCGGCGGCAGCGGCTCGCCGTACTCGGGCGCCGTCGAGATCGGCAGCTCGCGCAGCGGGATGGGGTTGGCGTGGGTGACGATGCCGTCGAGGGTCCAGTCGGCCAGGAAGTCGGCCTGCGGGGCGATGGTCCTCACGTCGGCGGTGAGCGCGTTGTCAGCCTCGCGGATCCAGCCGATCACATGATCGACGGTGCGCACCCGCGCCGCGCCGCCCTGGCGCTCCAGAATGGCGACCGGCGAGCCGACGTAGAGCTGCGGCCGCTCGCTGACCCGCTCGCCGCCGCTCGCGCTGGCCCACAGATCTGTCGGGCGCTCGGCGCGGACCATGGCGAAGCCGCCGGCGGGCAGGCCGGGCTCCGGCGCGGGGAAGCTCAGGCTTTGGAAAATCGTGTCGTCAGTCACCCCGTTGACGACCAGCATCCGGTTGTCGATCGCGACCACATAGGTGATGAACGCGGCCATGATCCCGTCGCTGTGCCAGGCGAGCGCCGGCCGGCCGAGGACGGTGGTCTCGAAGACCGGATCCAGCTGCGGCGACCACCAGTCGTACTTGCTGCCGGGTCCGGCCAGCCACTCGCGCAGCCCCAGCCCTTGGCGGTCGTAGAACGCGAAGCCGATCCGGTTGTTGAAGCAGTCGGTGCCCCACATCTCTTTGCGACAGCGATCCACCGGGTCGGCCAGCCCGGCGGCGGCCAAGGCCGGGGTGTCGTCGTGCATGGCGCGCACCGGTTCCTGGATAAACACGCTGTGGCGGGGATCGTATTCGATGCGCATCCCCTCCCAAATCACGTGCATCGGCCCCGGCTCGAAGAACTGGGCCGGCTCGACCGGGAAGCGCGGCATGGCGCCGGGGTCGTTGTCGTCGGGCTGGGTGGCGGGGGGATTGTCGGCGCTGACCGGCGCGCTGACGACCACGGGGGGCGATGTGGCGCCAGGCAGCTCGGTCGCCGGCGGAGCGGCGGTCGGGATTTCGGTGGCGGGGGCGGTTGGAATCGGAGTGGCGGCGGCGCCAGTCGCCGGGGGCGGCATGCTCGTCGCCGGGAGCGCGGGGCGGGTCGCGGTCGGCGCGCTGGCGGCGGCCGGCGGGTTGACGGTGGCGGCGGGCGCTTGGGCGCCGCAGGCGGAGAGCAGGGAGACAAACAGCAGCAGCCAGAGTGCGGATCGCATCAAACAGTCCTTTCGCTTCAACAGGCCGTGGGCGCCAGGATAGCCCGGGCCGCCGCGCCGGCCCATGGCAGCCGGCTGATAGGCGGCTGGGCGATGGCTGAGCGGCGGTTCGGACGATCCTGACAGGGCGGCGTGAAGCGAGCGTGAAATCAAGGGCGCGCTGCCGGCGCCCCTGATCGGCGGCGCGAGGCTACTGCGCCTCCCACACCTGCTCGCCGGCGAGGAGGCGGCGGATCTGCTTGGGGAAGCGGGTTTGGTGGAGGGGCTTGCCGATGAAGCCGTCGAAGCCGGCCTGGCGGGCCTTCTCGACCTCCTGCGGCATCACATATGAGGTCACGGCGACCACCTTGAGGTTGCGGAAGCGCTCCTCGGCGCGCAGCTGCTTGATGATCTCGAAGCCGTGGTCATGGGGGAACTGGATGTCCAGCAGCAGCAGGTCGACGGCCAGGTCGGGCGACTGGCGCAGCAGCTTGAACAGCTCCTGGGCGGACGTGGCCTGGCGATAGGCGCGGATGTTGAGATCATCTTCCAGCAGCGACTGGATGATGAACAGGCTGTCGAGATTATTGTCGACGGCGATGACTGTGGCT
>DASWWB010001117.1:0-7520 GCA_036406115.1 Herpetosiphonaceae bacterium | reverse complement strand
TGCTGACCCGCCGGGGCGAGCCGCAGCGCCTGGCCGCAGCCATTCCCGGCGCCGAACTGCGGATCATCCCCGGCGCCGGCCACGTCACCTTTCTCCGCCAGCCGGCGCGGTTCGCCGAGCTGGCTGGCGCGTTCCTCCGCCGCCACGCCGCCTGAGCCGATCCCGGCCGCCTCGCTTGGCCTCAAGACCCTGATGCATGCCCGCAGACTCCGCGCTCCAAGCGGCGGCAACATTTATTTACAAACCGCCGCACCCGTGTGACAGACTGCCGAGGCTGGTCCGTGCTACACTCGGCGCACGTCACCCCTTCGATCTTGAGAGAGCGAGCCATCTATGACTGAGCCACCGCGCCGCCCGGCGCACGGGAGCCCTCTGGGCACCGCCCCCGCCGCTGTCCGCTTCCCCGCACGTATCGCCAGCCTGCGCCCATCCACCGCGCCCCGCAAGGAGCGCCGCCATGACTGAGAGCATCCGGCTTCGATTCGGCATCGTCGGCGCGGCGCTGCTGCTTGGCGCCGCCGGCAGCGCGCTGCTCCAGCCAGCGCCCTGGGGCCTCAATCTCCTGCTTTGGATCGCGCTGCTGGTTGCGGCGCTGCTGGGGCTGGCGCGCTGGGAGGGCGTGCCGCTGGTCGGCGGCGGGCGCTGGATGCTGGCGCCCGCCGTCGGGTTCGCCGGGGCGTTTCTCTGGCGCGACTCGCCAACGCTCCAGATGCTCAATCTCCTCTGCCTGCTGCTGGCGCTTGGCCTGGCCGCCTACCGGGCGCAGGCCGGCCAGCTGCGGACCGCCGGGATCGTCGATTATGCGCTGGGCCTGGCCTATGCCGGCCTGAACGCGATCGTCGGCTTTCTGCTGCTGATCGGCGACGAGGTGCCGTGGCGCCAGCTGGCCGTGCCGCGCCGCTCGCCGCAGACCGTCGCGATCATCCGCGGCGTGCTGCTGGCCCTGCCGCTGCTGTTTGTCTTCGGCGCGCTGTTCGCCTCCGCCGACGCCGTTTTCGCCGAGGCCGTCGCCGATCTGTTTGATTGGAATGTCGAGAGCGTGGTCACCGATCTGTTCTGGCTGGCGGTGTGGGCCTGGCTGGCCGGCGGCATCCTGCGCTTCGCGCTGCGGTTCGATGTGGAGCGGGCCGAGTCGCGCGATTTCGCCGCGCCCTGGACCGTCGGCGCGATTGAGATGAGCGTGGTCCTCGGCCTGCTCAACGCCCTGTTCCTGGCCTTCGTGGCGGTGCAGCTGCGCTACTTTTTCGGCGGCGCCGCGCTGGTCGTCTCCTCGGACGGGCTGACCTACGCCGAGTACGCGCGGCGGGGCTTCTTCGAGCTGGTGACGGTCGCGGCGCTGGTGCTGCCGCTGCTCCTGGCGGTCCACTGGCTGCTGGACCGGTCGGCGCCGGGGAGCGAGCGGCGCTTCGGCTGGCTGGCCGGCGCGCTGGTGGCGCTGCTGTTCGTGATCATGGCCTCGGCGGTGCAGCGCATGATTCTCTATCAGCAAGCCTTCGGCCTGACCGAGCTGCGCCTCTACACCAGCGCCTTCATGGCCTGGCTGGCGCTGGTGTTCGTCTGGTTCGGGCTGACGGTCCTGCGCGGCCGGCGCGAGCGCTTCGTGTTCGGCGCGCTGGTGGCGGGGCTGCTGACGGTCGTCGCGCTAAACGCGCTCAACCCCGACGAGCTGATCGTGCGGACCAACCTGGCGCGCCCGCCCGTCAACGCCGCCTTCGACGCAGGATATGCCGCCAGCCTCAGCGCCGACGCCGTCCCCGCGCTGGTGGCGGGGCTGCCGCAGGTCGATCCCGCCAGCCGCTGCACGATCGCGAGCGCCCTCCGCCGCCGCTGGCAGCCGCCCGCCGCCCCCGATTGGCGGACCTGGAACGCCAGCCGCGCCGCCGCCTATCGCGCCGTCGCCGCCCGCGGCGCCGAGCTGGAGGGCGGATGCTAGGCTGCTCGCCCCGCGCCTCGCGCCCCTATCGGATGCGGAACCTCGCGCTTCCCAGCGCGTCATGCCAGCGTCCCACATCTGATCTGGAGGCCCGGCTATGCTGATTCGTTTATGGCGCCGCACATGGCCGTTTGCGGCGCTTGGGCTCATCGTGGTGGCGGCTTGCGTCTGGCAGGTGCGCTCGTCGGATCGGCTCCCGCTCCGCGCCCGGCTGCTGTACGGGTATTGGCGCCCTGAGGTCCGCGGCTACTCTTTGACCTTCTGGCCGCCTGATCGCTACCAAGCCGCATCGATCAACGGGAGCGAATGCGGCCATTTCTCACTCATCGGCCAGGACATGATCGCGCTCAAGCCGGACTCCGGCGCCCCCGAGCAGCGGCTCACGGTTCATTTCACGCCCGAAGGCTTGAAGATAGGCCCTTCGGCGCCCATGCGCCGCCGGGGCGACTCGCCGCCGAATCTTTGCGTGCCGGCGCCAACGTGGGTGCCCGAGCCGCCCGCCCCGCGCCCGGCCTACCTGCCGCCGGCCACCTTGACACCGACGCTTCCTCTCCCCAGCTACCCGCCTCCCGTCACGTCGCCCCCGCTGACGCCGACGCCCCCGCGCTACCCGTCTCCCGCCACGCCGACGCCCTGAAAGCACGCGGGGCGCGCCGCCTCCCGCAGCCCGCCCCTGACGACTGACGACTGCCAGCTGACGACCTACCCCGTATTCTTCAAGCCCGCCGCGATGCCGTTGATGCTGAGCAGGATCGCGTCCTCGATCGCCTGGTGCTCCTCGCCCTCAGGGTTGGAGCGCAGGCGGCGCAGCAGCTCGACCTGGATGAAACTGAGCGGATCGACATAGGGATTGCGCTGCTTGATCGAGCGCTGGAGCACCGGGTTGGTCGCCAGCAGCTCATCGACCTGGGCGACCTGGCGGATGGTCTCGACGGCCAGCCCGTATTCGGCCTCGATCCTGCCGAAGATCTCGGCGCGCAGCCCCTCGTCGGCGACAAGCGTGGCGTAGAGCCGGGCGATGTCCATGTCGGCCTTGGCCAGGATCATCTGGGCGTTGTCGAGCAGCGAGGTGAAGAAGGGCCACTCGGCGTACATCGCGCGCAGCGTGGCGAGGCCGCCCTGCTGCCCGTCGATATAGCCGCGCAAGCTGGCGCCGAGGCCGAACCAGCCGGGCAGCGTGTGGCGGCTCTGCATCCAGCTGAAGACCCAGGGGATGGCGCGCAGATCCTCGATCCGGTCGCTGTTTTTGCGGCTGGCGGGCCGGCTGCCGATCTTGAGCCTGCTGATCTCGGTGATCGGCGTGGCCTGGCGGAAATACTCGACGAAGCGCGGGTGATCGTAGACCAGCTCGCGGTAGACCTGGCGCGAGGCCTCGGCGACCTGCTCCAGCGCCGCCTCCCACTCGGGGCGGGCGGCGGCGCTGCTGGCGGGGAAGCTGGCCCGCAGCACGGCGTTGATCACCTGCTCCTGGTGGCGGTAGGCGGTCTCGGGCTCGGCGTAGCGGTCGCTGATGACCTCGCCCTGCTCGGTGATTTTGATCCGGCCCTGGACCGTGCCGGCGGGCTGGCCGAGGATGGCGCGGTTGGCGGGGCCGCCGCCGCGCCCCACCGAGCCGCCGCGGCCGTGGAACAGGCGCAGCGCGATGCCGTGGCGCTGGGCGATCGCGGCCAGATCGAGCTGGGAGCGGTAGAGCGCCCAGTGGGCCGAGACAAAGCCGCCGTCCTTGTTGGAGTCGCTGTAGCCGATCATGATTTCCTGGATGTCGCCGCGCAGGGCCAGGTGCTGGCGGTAGGGCTCGCAGGCCAGCAGCGTGTCGAGGATGCGGCCGGCGGCGGCCAGGTCGGCGCCGGTCTCGAACAGCGGCACGATGTTGAGCTTGCTGTGCTTGCCGGGCACGTAGAGATCGGCCTCGCGGGCCAGCACCAGCACCGCCAGCATATCGCTGACGCCCTCGGTCATCGAGATGATGTAGGTCTCGATCATCTCGGCGTCGAGCTGCTCCAGCACGGCGGCGATCACGCGGAACGTCTCGATCGTCTCGCTGGTCTCGGCGCTGTAGGGCAGGCGGGTCGGGATGAGCGGCCGCGGGCTGAGCAGCTCGCGGGCCAGCAGCTCGGCACGCTCGTCCTGGCCGAGGGCGGCGTAGTCGTCGCACATGCCGGCGCTGGCCAGGATCTCGGCCAGGGCGCTGGTGTGGCGGCTGCTGTGCTGGCGGATATCGAGAGTCGCGGTGTGCAGGCCGAAGACCTCGGCGCTGCGCCGGACATCGGCCAGGAAGCCGTTGGCGATCGCGGCGCCGCCGTGCTGGCGCAGGCTGGCGTCCATCAGATCCAGCTCGGCCAGGAATTGGGCGCTTGAGCGGTACCAGGAGTCCGCCGGCGGCTGGGCGACGCCGCCGCCCCAGTCGGGCTGGTAGCGCTCGGCGTACTCCAGCGTGCGGCCGAGCCGGGCGTGGATGTACGAGCATTTCTGGCGGTAGGGCTCGTGCGGGTTGCGGACCGCCAGCACCTGGGCCAGCTCGGGGAAGGCCAGCGCGTCGGCGGCGATCGAATCCTCAAGCTCCGAGGTGACGGCCACCTGGCGGGAAGATTGGCTGAGCCGGTGGCTGAGCGACTCGATCGCGCGGATATGGTGCTTGAGCATCCTGCCGCGCAGCAGGCGGATCGCCTCGATCGTCACCGCCGGCGTGACGAACGGATTGCCGTCGCGGTCGCCGCCGACCCACGAGCCGAAGCGGAACAGCGGCGGCAGCCGCCACTCGGCCTCGGGATAGGCCTCGCCCAGGCTGCGCTCGAAATCGCGGTAGAGCCGCGGCACCATCTCGACCAGCGACTCCTCGAAGTAGTAAAGCCCGTTCTTGACCTCGTCGATCACCGTCGGCTTGATCAGGCGGACCTCGTCGCTCTGCCAGAGCGAGACAATCTCCTCCTGGATGATCTCCTGGGCGTCCGCCCGCTGGCCGGGCAGCGCCAGCTCGTCGACCAGCTGCTGGGCGGCGGCGGCGATGCGATGGAGCTTCTTGAGCGTGGTGCGGCGCTTGGCCTCGGTCGGGTGGGCGGTGAAGACCGGCGTGATCTGGGCGCTGGCGAGCATCGCGCTGAGCGCGTCGGCCTCGACGCCCTGGGCCTTGAGCAGGCGCAGCGCGGCGCCGATCGACTCGGAGCGCGGCTCGTGCTGGTGCTGGCGGTCGCGCTCGCGCAGGACGCGCAGCCGCTCGACGCCCTCGGCCAGGTTGATCAGGCCGAAATAGTGGGTGAAGGCTTTGATCAGCCCGGTGAGCTGGCTGACCGGCAGCCCGGCCAGCAGGCGGACCAACTCGTCGGCGCGGGCGGGGTCGGGGGCGGCGCGCAGGTTTTTGGCCAGCAGCCGGACATGCTCCTCCAGCTCGAGCGCGGCGACGCCCTCCTGCTCGACGATCGTCGCGCCGAGGGCGTTGCCCAGCAGCCGGATAAGGCCCGAGAGCGGGCTGCGATCGGACTCGTTGACAGCCATGGCGTCTCCTTGTGGCGCGGGCGGCGACACCCGCCGGGAACCCGCTTGCGGGTGCGTCCCCGGCTGCCCGGGGCTAATCGCAGTAGTGGCGGACAGTGTCCAGCAAGGTGGACAGATCGATCGGCTTCTCCAGGTAGCCGTCGATGTTGTGCAGGCCGAAGGAGCGCTCGTCCTGGCTGTAGGACGAGATGATAATCACCGGGATGGTGGCGAGCGTCGGATCGCTCCGGCGCTCGCGCAGGAACTCCTCGGCGTTCATCAGCGGCATCATGCGGTCGAGCAGGATCAGGCGCGGCGGCGGCTTTTTGTGCAGCAGCTCCAGCGCCTCGACGCCGTTGGTGGCGCAGGAGACCTGGTAGCCCTCGTTTTCGATGATCTGCATCAGCATATTGCGCACGACGGCGCTGTCTTCGACGAGCAAAATGGTTTTGTCCGGGGAGGGTGTCACGGCCATCAAACGCTCCTTGCCGGCTAGGGCGCGGCTGCCGCGGCGCCGGGCTTGGTGAAACAGCCCACCAGGTACATCTTGAGCCACTCCAGCCGCGGCCGGTCGATCAGCTTTTCGGCGGCGATGGCGCCGCGCAGCAACACCCGCGAGAAGGTGAAGTAGCCGGGATTGCCCGCCCGCTGGATGGCGATCTCGCCGAAGCCGGCGGCCTGGCCCAGCTGGCGCAGATCGCCGCTGGTGTTGGCGCGGTAGGTCGTCGGGAAGGTCTCGTGGGCCGGCTGCGACAGCAGGCGGTCGCGCAGCAGGGCGTGGATGCCGTGCGGCGTCAGCTTGCTGAAGGCCATGATCGGGTTCAGCACGTTGCTGGTGATGAAGATGAACTTGCCGCCGGGCCTGAGCACCCGCCGGATCTCGCGGAAGGCGGCCAGCGGATCGGCCAGGTGCTCCAGCACGAACTCGCTGGTCACCAAGTCGAAGGCGCCGTCGCTCAGCGGGATCGCGCCCAGGTCCGCCTGGACGAGCTGGTCGGCGGGGTGCCGGTCCGGCAGCGGCATGATGTCAAGGCCGACGCGCCGGGCGCCGCTGGCCGGGAATTTCTTGTAGAGCAGGCCGTTCTCGCCGGCGCCGGCGTCGAGCACGCGCAGGCCGGGCCGCAGGGCGGCGCCGACCAGGCGCTCCCATAGCTGGCCGCCGGTTTCAAAGCTCGGATAGTACTGGGCGAGGTAGTTGTCGAGGCGCTGCTCGTGCGCCTGTCGCTCCATCATGCCGGGGTTCTCCTCTGGTGCGTGTTTGAGGCCAAGTATACACCAGATAAGCCGCCCGGGTGGCAGGGGAGCGGGCTCCCCATGTTCCCTCCTGGCCGCGGCCCGGCGGCTTCGTTCTGCTTGGTTTTGCCGCTGGGGCGGCGGGGCGCCCACCCCCCGCCCTCCCTGCCGGGAGGGTGCGCAGGGGGCCAACGCCCCCTTGCATCCCCCAATGTTTAGTCGGTGGCGGCCGGGGCTGGTGGGTGGCGATTCTTAATCGAAACTGGGTTATCCGGCGGCGGACTGGTCGCGGCATCGGATCTTCGTGCCGGCGGGAGAGCCGCTTGGATTTTGCGGATTGTTGGGCCGCGCCGAAAGGCCCGCAGCCGCGCCCTGACCCCTGACCCCTGATCCCTGATCCCCGGTATACTGATGGCCGGCGCCGGACATTCGGCGCCGAAGGAGGAGTGCATGCCCGCGATCTATCTGGCCCTGGGCTCCAACCAGGGCGACCGGCTGGCGCTGCTGGGCGAGGCGCTGGCGCTGCTGCCGCCGGCGGTGGCGGTCGGCGCCTGCTCGCCGGTCTACGAGACCGCCGCCGCCTACGTCGAGGACCAGCCGCCGTTCTACAACTGCGTCGTCGCCGCCGCGACCGAGCTGGCGCCGGGGGCGCTGCTGGCGGCGCTGAAGTCGATCGAGCATGAGCTGGGCCGCCGCGCCGGCCAGCGCTACGGGCCGCGCCCGATCGACCTTGATATATTGCTCTACGGCGATCTCATCCTGGAAACGCCCGAGCTGACCATCCCGCACCCGCGCATGGCCGAGCGGGCCTTCGTGCTGGTGCCGCTGCTCGAAATTGCTCCGCATCTGCCCTACGGCGAGGCGCTGGACGCCCTGGACCGCA
>DASWWB010001116.1:0-2213 GCA_036406115.1 Herpetosiphonaceae bacterium | reverse complement strand
GATGTGGCGCTCGTCGGCGCCGAGGCCGAAGGCGGCGCGGAAATCCTGGGCCATCGGGCCGAGGTGGCGCACGCCGTCGCCCTCGCTGTGGTAGTTCCAGGAGGAGATGGGCATGGCGGCGACCAGGCGCAGCACCGCGCGACCATCGACGGCGGCGATGTTGGTCTTGAGCGCCCGGTCCGAGGCGTTGGCCCAGGTGCCGCCTTTGCTCAGATAGGCGCCGGCCTCGGTCGCCAGCAGCGCGTCTGGCGGCATCACCACGCTGGTGCCGGCGCCGAGCCACATCCCGCCCGGCGCCCGCACGATGAACTGCCCCGGCCCGGTCGAGCTGATCGAATCATCCTTCGCGCTCTGTTTGCCGGCCCACACAAAGCTCCCGTCATGCTTGGCGACCGCGTTTTGGCCCGCAGCCACGGCGTATTCGCCAAAGGTGGTGTTGCCGTTGCCGCCGAGGATGGCCGAGAGCGTGGAGTTGGCGTTGTTATTCTGGCCGCCGCCGACGAACGCGCCTGCGCCCGCCGCCTGGTTGTTGATGCCGCCGACGACGGCGGCATAGGTGTTTGTCGCGTCGTTGTTCACGCCGCCCGCGACGGCGGCGTACTGACCGGTCGCCGTGTTGGTCTGGCCGCCGCCGACAAACGCGCCGGTGTTGGTCGCCTGGTTGCTCTGGCCGCCGCCAACTGCGGCGATGGTGCTGGAGGCGGTGTTGCCTCGCCCGCCGCTGATCGTGGCATAGTCGCCGTTGGCTGCGTTGAGCTGGCCGCCACCGATGGTGGCCGTGTTGCCGCCGGCCGTGTTGTTGGTGCCGCCGCCGACGATGCTGTAGGTGCCGGAGGCGGTGTTGGTGGAGCCGCCGCCGACCGTCGCCGATGTGTTGCTGGCGGTGTTGCCCGAGCCGCCGGCCACGGTGGCGTATTGCTGGCTGGTGGTGTCGGCGGTGAGGCCGGCGCTGTTGTTGGTGCCGCCGCCGATCGCGCCGTAGTTGTCATAGACCCGGTTGCCCTGGCCGCTGGTGGCGCTGCCGCCGCCGGCGACTGTGGCGAACTGAGCGGCGGCGCTGTTGTTGGTGCCGCCGGCGATGACGGCGTAGTCGGCGCTGGCCGCGTTGGCGCGCCCCCCGCCGACCGCCGCCCAGGCGCCGCTGACGGCATTGCCCTGGCCGCCGCCGATCACGCTGTATTCCTGGCTGGCGGTGTTGCCCAGGCCGCCGCCGATCGCCGGATACACATCATTGCTGACGGTCCCGTCGTTGCTGCCGGCGCTGTTGCCGGCGCCGCCGGCGATCGTGGCGTAGTTGTCGTAGGCCGCGTTCAGGCTGCCCGAGGTCCCGCCGCCGCTGATCGCGCCGCCCACGACGCCGCTGGCGACGCTGTTGCCCGAGTAGCCGCCCAGCAGATTCGGGCTGGTGGCGTTCTGGTTGGTCCAGAAGCCGGGGAGGGCGAGCGCCAGCGGCGCGGCGCTGATCGGCTGGCGCGGGCTGAGGGTGGTGTAGGTGCTTTCGGCGTCGGCTTTGACCGCCAGCTCCAGCCAGCGCTCATCGCCCGCCAACAGCCCTTCCGAGAAAGTCAGCTGGACGGTGAAAATTCCATCGCTCACGGCGACATCGGCCTGGCTCACGGTTTGCAGCGCCGAGCCGCCGGTCAGGGCGGCGTAGAGCCCGAATTGAAAATCGTAGGTGCCGGTGGCGGCGGCGCCGCCCTGTTTCAGCTGGCCCTGGTAGGTGATGGTTTCGCCCGAGGGGGCCAGGCCGGCGCCCGAGTCATCGGGGTGCTGCGCCCCGGCGGGAGCGATGCCCAACATCAGCGCCCCGAGCAGGCAGCAAAGAACGGAAAGGCGTTTGAAACTCATGGCGTTGGTCTCCTTTTGATGCGAGTGGGTGCCATCCTGGATCCAGTATAGCCGCAGCCGTTTGGGCTGTCTGTCGTAAAAGTTTGATTCTAGCTCGTACGTGTTCGAACGGTGATTGCCGATCAGCATGAACAGTTTCTAAATAGGTTCGTGCTATGCTCATGGTGCGTCGGCCGAACGGGCGGCGCGAGACACTACGCGGAGGCATGACGATGAAACGTGGTTTTGGACGGACCTTGATTGTGCTTGGCGTGGCGCTGCTCCTGTTCGGGGCGGCCGCGCGGATGATTGGCGGCTTCGGCCGCGGGCGCGGCGGCGAACGCGAGCGGATTGTGGTCGTGGAGCGCGGGGCCGCTGCGGCGCCC
>DASWWB010001115.1:0-3523 GCA_036406115.1 Herpetosiphonaceae bacterium | reverse complement strand
GTGGTATTTGCGGATGATCCGCATGAACTCCTGGCGGAACGGCACCGGCTTGCCGAAAAACAGCCCGCGCCGCGGCGTCTCCATGATCAGCACGAAGACCAGCAGCACGATCACGGCGTACTGCGAGCTCCAGACCGACGTGTCCTGGGCCAGTCCGTCGTACCAGACGTAGGTTTGCAGGAAATGCAGGCCGATGAAGGCCGCGTTGACGCCCAGCAGCCACCAGTTGAGCGGATGCATGCCGTTGGCGTATTTGGTCTTGGTGCGCTGCGCCTGCCACATCAGGCCCCAGATCGCCGCCTGGTGGATCAGGAAGAAGCCCCAGGCCGTGGCCCTGCTCCAGAACGTCGGCTCCGGCAGCTTCCAGTAATACCACGAGGCGCCCTGGTCGGGCAGCTTGTAGACGCTGGCGGGGATGGATCCGCCCAGCCAGATCAGGGCGGTCAGGATGATGCTGGCGGCGATGCCGAGCCAGACGACGGTCTTGCTGTCGATTGATCGAAGGTTCATGCAGGATTCTCCGCCGCCGGATTGGTCTCCGGCGCTGCCACCCAGCGGCCCTGGGTGTCGAAAAAGCGCCCCCGGCGCCGCCAGAAGGTTGCGAAGCGCCAGGCGATGCCGGGCGTGGTGAGGAACTTGATGTAGCGGCCGCTGCCGGTGGCGGCCCGGATCCGCGGCGCCAGGAAGCGGGCCACGGTGCTGGGCTGCTCCGCCAGCAGGTTGAAGACTTGCTTGGAGCGCGGCGAGGCGTCGCCCAGCAGCAGGTCGGTCAGGACCATGCCCGGGCTGAGCGTGTGGACGCCGACGCCGCTGCCTTTGGCCTCGCGGGCCAGCGTTTTGCTCAGCTGGGGGATGGCGCGCTTGGTGGCGCCGTAGGCCGCGAAGCCCGGCGAGGCCATGCCGTTGGCGCCGTAGCCGTCCATGTTGAAAATCTGCCCCCGCCGCTGCTTGCCCATCAGCAGCAGCGCCGCCCGGCAGCAGAGCATGGTCCCGAGCAGGTTGGTGTCGATGATCTTGGCCAGCTCCGCCGGGTCGCTCTCGGTCAGATTGGCCGTCTTGGCGCTGGTGACGCCGGCGTTGTTGACCCAGATATCGACGCCGCCCAGCCGCTCGGCCGCCGCCGCCGCCAGCCGCTCGACCGCCGCCGGATCGGCCACGTCGCAGGGCTGGCCCTCGATGGTCCGGCCCGGGAACTCGCGGCGCAGCGCCGCCACCGCCGCCGCCACATGCTCCGGCGAGCGCGAGGTCACCAGCAGATCGTCGCCCGCCGCCAGGAACTCGCGGGCCAGGGCCAGCCCCAGCCCTTTGGTGCTGCCCGTCACCACAATTCGCATCAGCCGCGCCTCCTCCCAGATGCTGAGACCGGCGCCAAAACCCCGTGCTAGACTGGCGCCGGTTTGAAACTACCCGCAATAACGGTTGATGATCCACGGAGGATGTATGCAGATCGAAGCCTATTCCCCCGAAGCCGCCGCCGAAGCCGTCGCCTTCGCCGCCCGCCTCAACAACGATCCCGCCCACCACGTCGCCTACTGGGGCCTGACCGAGGCCGAAATCGCCGACTCGCTCGCTATTTTCGTCCCGCCGCCCGCCGAGTCGGTCCTCCTGGCCCGCGAGAACGGCAAGCTCGTCGGCCTGATCGCCGCCGACCAGGACCCGGAGCTGGGCCGGGCCTGGATCCACGGCCCGTTCGTCGAGCATCCCGACTGGGACGCCGTCGCCGAGGCCCTGCACGCCGCCATGATCTCCCGCATCCACCCCGATGTCTATGAGCACGAATTGTACATCGACCAGCGCAACGAACGCGCGGTGGCCTTCGCCGAGCGCCAGGGCTACGAGCTGTTCTCCGACGCCGCGATTCTCTGCTTCGAGCGCGAGCAGCTGGCCGGGCTGCCGGCGCTCGATCTGCCCGAGCTAGGGCCCGAGCAGCACGAGTCATTCATCAAACTTCACGCCGACTCCTTCACCCGACCCCACTTCAACGGCCAGCAGATCATCGAGAAGCAGGGCGAGCACGACAAAGTTTTCGTGGTCGCCGAGGGCGCCGAGGTCCTGGGCTACACCTACGTCAAGGTCGAGCTTGAGCACGGCGAGGGCTACACCGATTTCGTCGGCGTCGCCGAGTCGGCCCAGCGGCGCGGCGTCGGCCGCCAGCTGCTGACCGCCAGCCTGCGCTGGATTTTCTCGTTCCCCGAGGTGCGCCGCACCTGCCTGACCGTCCGCACCGAGAACGAGCCGGCGGTCAAGCTCTACGAGGCGACCGGCTTCGCCTGCGAGCGGGTCGGCCGCGCCTTCCGCAAGCTGGTGCGCCAGCCGGTCGCCTCGTAGGATTTAGGGATCAGGGGTTTTAGGGATCAGGGATCAGGGATCAGGGATCAGGGATCAGGGATCAGGGATCAGGGATCAGGCCGGCCGCGAGGCGTTTGGGTTTCGAGGCGGCGCCCGCTTTCCCGTCGTCCGGCCTGACCCCTGATCCCTGATCCCTAAAACCCCCTGGCCCCCCAGCCGATCTTGCCCGATAATAGCGGCAGATTGCGCGCCAGCCAGCGGGGCCGGCGCTGCTGCGGAGAAGCTATGACGACATCAAGCCGCCCCGATCTGATCGACCTGAGCCACGAGGTCGAAGACGGGATGATCACCTACAAAGGGCTGCCGGCGCCGATCATCTGCGATTACCTGAGCCGCGAGCAGTCGCGGCAGCTCTACGCCGAGGGCACCGAGTTCCACATCGGCAAGATCGAGCTGGTGGCCAACACCGGCACCTACCTGGACAGCCCCTTCCACCGCTACGCCGACGGCGTCGACCTGGCCGGGCTGGACCTGGCGTCGCTGGCGGATCTCGGCGGCGTCCTGGTGCGCTGCGAGGGCGCCGGCAGGGCGATCGGCCCCGAGCGCTTCCAGGGCCTGGCGGTGCGGGGCAAGGCGGTGCTGGTGCTGACGGGCTGGTCGGACCACTGGCGCACCGACCAGTATTTCGAGGGCCATCCGTTCCTGACCGCCGCCGCCGCCGAGTGGCTGGTCGCGGAGGGCGCCGCGCTGGTCGGCATCGACTCCTACAACATCGACGACACCGGCGACGGCCGGCGGCCCGTCCACAGCGCGCTGCTGGGCGCCGGCATCCCGATCGTGGAGCATCTGCGCAACCTGGCCGCGCTGCCGGCCGAGGGCTTCCGCTTCTATGCGGTGCCGGTCAAGATCCGCGAGTTCGGCACGTTCCCGGTCCGGGCCTTCGCCCGGCTGGCGGGCTAGGGGCGGCTATGGCGACGCTGCTGGCGGTTGACCTGGGGCTCAAGGCCGGGCTGGCGGTCTATGGCGAGGACGGGCGGCTGACCTCGTACCGCTCGCACAATTTCGGCAGCGCCGCCCGCCTGCGCCGGGGCGCGCCAGCGATCCTGGCCGGGCTGGAGGATGCCGCCTGGCTGGCGCTGGAGGGCGGCGGGCAGATTGCCGACATCTGGGAGGCCGCCGCCGCCCGGCGCGGGCTGCCCGCGCTGCGGATCGGCGCCGAGGTTTGGCGCCAGCA
>DASWWB010001114.1:0-6336 GCA_036406115.1 Herpetosiphonaceae bacterium | reverse complement strand
GGCGCGGGTCGGGGCCTCAACGGTGGCGGTCGCCGCGATCGCCGTCGCCGTCGCCGCTTCCGCCGTCGCCGTCGCCGTCGCCGCTTCGGGAACCAGGGTGGCCGTGGGTGGCACGGCGGTCGCGGTGGAGGTCATGGTTGGAGGGAGCGTTGCCGTGGGAACCTGTTGGCCGCAGGCGGCCGATGCGAAACCGCTGGCGCCATCCGGCCAGCGCGCATTGATTGATAGCGAGAGATAGGCGCCGCGGTACGTCAGCCGGTTGCCCGTGAACGGCTCCGCCTGGGTGCCGCCGCCGACCAGCGTCAGTGTCGCCGTGCCGGTGGGCGCGCCGCCCGGGCGTTGTTCCAGCGTGACATCGAACTGGCGATCCGTATCGCTGAAGTAGGAGCAAGTGATCACGACATTGCCGGTGGTCTGTCGGGCTGGGTGTGCGATTGCCAAGCTAGGCAGGCAGCACATGACAGCCGCGAGCAGCGCCACGACGGCGCGACGCAGCAGCGCCGCCATAGACTTTCGTTGCTTGTTCATCGGTTCCTCCTCTGCTGCGGCCCGCAGGCCGCAGCGTATGGCGGGCAAAATCGCCAGCCATGATTGACGGTCGCGCCAGAACCTCGACCGCGCGGCACGCAATGCGGCGCGACCATACCAGCATGCTCTCCTTGCCGCTCAGCCAACGGCGGCTGAGTGGCGCCAAGCGGGCGGGGTGCCGATTCGGCCGACCCGCCTGCCTGATCAGGCGCTCTGGAAGCGTTGGGGTGATCGTCGCTGGCTCACACACTAACGACATGCGAGTATGGCTGCGCCGCGCCACAGCGGGATGGCCCGCCAAAACCATGCATGTCATCATCGGTTCTTGGGACGGGCGGCGTTTGCGGACGAGCATTCATGATGGGCGAGCCAGCCACAGTGGATGGACCTCGGACGCGAGCGGCAACCGCATGTCACCACAGAGGAGTAAGCCGGGAGAGGAAGGTGGGGATTGTGTGGGACAATCCTCCATCGCTGGAGGACAAGCAGCAACCGTGCCACCCTCGGTAGCGTGGCGCGAGCGGCCGGTTTTATGCCCAAAATAAACCCTTGACATATTCCGATATGGGTATATAATGCAAACATGGCACGAGCAGCAACGACAACAGATGCGTTCAACGCAATCGCGGAGCCGCGGCGGCGGCAGATCCTGGATCTCCTGGCCGCCGGCGAGCGCTCCGTCAACGATCTGGTCGCCGCCCTGGGCCTGGCGCAGCCGCTGGTTTCCAAGCACCTGCGGGTCTTGCGCGAGGTGGGGCTGGTGCGCGCCCGTGACGACGGGCGCCAGCGGCTGTACCGGCTGAACGGTCCCGCGCTCAAGCCGATCTACGATTGGATCACGCCCTACGAACGGACTTGGAACGAGCGCTTCGAGGCGCTGGACGAGCTTCTCGACGAATTGAAACAACAGGAGGCGAGCGATGGCAGCAGTGGCGAGCAAAGGCACGGCGACAGTGACGACCCCGTCTGACACCGAGATTCTGATCGTCCGTGAGTTCAACGCGCCCAAACATCTCATCTACAAGGCCTGGACGACGCCCGAGCTGATCAAGCGCTGGTGGTCGGCCAAGCGCGGCGCGGTGACGCTGGCGGATGTCGACCTGCGGGTCGGCGGCAAGTGGCGCTGGGTGCTGGAGGCCGAGGAGGGTTTCGAGGTCGGTTTCCACGGCGAGTACCGCGAGCTAGTCCCCGCTGAGAAGATTGTTTGCACGGAAGTCTTCGAGGGCATGCCCGACGGCGAGGCCCTGAACACCCTGGAGCTGAGCGAGCGCGACGGGCGCACGACGCTCCGCCTGCTGGTCACGCACTCGTGCCAGGAGCACCGCGACGCCCATCTGAACTCCGGCATGGAATCCGGCATGCAAGACGCGCTGGATCTGCTGGAGGAGGCGGTGATCGATCTGGCGTAGCCGGACGCCGCGAACGCGAAGGCCGCCGGGAGTGGTTTCCCGGCGGCCTTCGTGTTTCGCAGCGCCTATTCCTGGGCTAGCGCGCGCCCGGCGGCGATTTTGAGGCTGCCGATCTGGCTGCGGTGCTCGGCCTCGTGCTGCATCAGGTGGTGCAGCACCCACTCTGGCGTGACATCGTAGCCCGGCAGCTGGCGCGGGCGGCGGAACTCCTCGCGGCTCATCGGCCGGAACTGGGCCAGCACCCGGCGGCGGATCTCGGCGAGCCGGGCGCGGTGGTCGGCCAGGCTGAAGCCGGGGGCGTCGGTCAGGTGGCCCTGGCTGTCGCGGTGGTTGAGCGGCAGCAGCGCCATCACGTCGGCGGGATAATCTTGCTCCAGCACTTCGGCGTACAGCCAGTCGGCTTCGATCAGCGCCAGGTGGTAGAGGACGGTGCTGATGTTGCTTTCGCCGTCCGGCGGCTGCCAGGCGGTCGCTTCGTCGCTCAGGTCGGCCAACACTTCCTCTGTGCGCCGGCGCGCATCCTCCAGCGCCCACAGCCAGCGCCCGACCTCGGCGTCCTCGGCGAGGGCGCTGTCCATCACGTGATTGTCGCGTTCGGTCATTCAAGCTCCTTGTTGGTGAATCCGTGCCCGCATTGTAGCCCGGCCGCCAACCGTCGCAGGGCGGAGCGGGCGCTAGGATGCTGCGGCGCTCGCTCCCTCCGCCGGCCCTGCCTGGCGCGCCCACTGGCGGTGCTGCGCGAGGCCGATGATTCCGAACACGGTTTCGATGATCGCGCCGGCGCTCACGGCGACAGGCGCGGGGACCGAGAGGTACGCCAGCGCGACGCCGGCTCCCGCGAGCGCGAAGCCCAGCGCCCAATAGAGTCGCATGCCGTACAGCGTCGCGAACACCGTGTAGCGGCCGCCGATGATCAGCAGCATGGCGACGAAGAACCAGCTGACCTTCTGGAGGCTTAGGCCATACGCGAGCGGCAGGCAGAAGATGAGCCAGAACGTGCTGGCCCCCGCCAGCAGGCCGAGCGGGTTGCCTTTGGTGTGGGCGCCCCGCGCGCCGAGGATTTTGCAGATCAGCACGCCCGCCGGATGAATCAGCATGCCACCAAGCAAGAGCGCCCAGACCGATGTCGCGGCGGAGCCGGCGATCGCGACGCCCGCCGCTGCGGCCCAGGCGAGCGCGGACGCCAAGATTCCGGCGGCGCCGCTGTAATAGCCTCGCCGCATGTCGTCTTGCGCTTTGGAAATTGACATATCCATGGTTCCAGATCTCCTTGTGCGGCTGCGCGGCCTTGATCAGCCAGCAGCCGAAGCCGTAACGCTGCCTGGGTGTTACCCAGGCAGCGCAGGATACCACGAATGCCGCGCCCTGCTTAATCAGCGAGCCGCGGCTGATCCGGTGATCAAAAGTAAGGATGGGATGGGGATAGGCTTATCATTCGTTTGCGGATGATCCTGCCTGGATCAGCAGCTTGAGCAAACGCTGAAACGCCTGCGATTGCCACTTCCGTTCCATGTAGATCACCTGGGTATGCAGCTCGCTGGCGCAGGCGAACGGGATCGCCTTCAGCTCCCCTCGGGCGACTTCCTGCTCCACGGCGATGCGCGGCAAAAAAGCGATTCCCAAGCCATGCAGCACCCATTGCTTGATCGCCTCCAGGCTGCCCAGCTCACAGACCACGTGATGCGGGACGCCGGACTGCCTGAGCGCTCCGAGCAACAAGGCGCGATACGTGCAGCCATCCTCGGTCAGGACGAAACGGGCGCCTGCGAGATCGGGCGGGGCGATCTCCGCGCACCGGCCGTAGGCGGAGTCTGGTTGCGCGACGATGGTCAGCGCTTCATTGCGGAGCGGGACGCACACGAGCTGCTGTTGGTCGGAAACCTGGTCGAGGATCAGGCCGAGGTCGCAGTCGCCGGCCTTGATGGCCTGGAGGATTGAGGCTTCATTGCCGGATTGCAGCGCAATCGTGATCCCGGGATGGGTCGCGCGCAACGCCTCCAGCACCGGCGGCAGGAAAAACGCCGCGAGGGTTTCAATCGTGCCAATCCGCAGGGTGCCGGTGTGCTGCTCGGAGATCCGGGTTTTCGCCTCGAACTGCAAAGCAAGCAGCTGCCGGGCGTAGGGCAACAACACCTCTCCGGCCTGCGTCAGGCGCATGGTCCTGCCATAGCGCTCGAACAAGACGGCGCCGTACTGATCTTCGAGCTTTTGGATCTGCGTGGTCACGCTTGACTGCGCGTAGCCCAAGGCTTCCGCCGCCCGCGTGAAGGTCCCCCACTTGGCAACTTCGCAAAAGGTCTGGAGATAGATGAAATCCATGGCGCGCTTCCATCAATACTATTGATAGATCATATCAAAGAGTATAGCTAACTCTGATGGGACTGTCCATGATAGAGTGCGGATGCATCACCGGATGCTGACATTCATCTCGAAGGAGACAGCGACAATGAGCGCAACGAAATCGCGTTTTTCATTGGTTTTGGAAACGCCGGCTGCCAGCCCCGCCGAGGCGCAGCGCCATTTTCTGGCGAAGCTCTCGGTGGAAACCGACGCCGCCGATGTGCGGCTTGATCTGCAACGCGGGCAGGACAGCTTCGTGCTGATCGATGCCCGCGGCGCGCAGGACTTTGAGGAGTGCCGCATCCCGGGCGCGATCAGCCTCCCCTACCGCAGTATCACTGCGGAGTCCACGGCCCATCTGCTGAAAGACAAACCGCTGGTTGTGTATTGCTGGTCGCCGGGGTGCAATGCCGCGACCAAAGCGGCGGCGCGGCTCAGCGCCCTTGGCTTTCGTGTCAAGGAGATGCTGGGCGGGCTTGAATATTGGCGGCACGAGGGCGGCAAGGTTGAAGGAACGCTTGGCGACCAGGCGCCGCTCATTCGCTAGCCCCTGGTTCCCGGGCTGGCGCATCAACCCGCCGGCCCGCGCCGCCGATGGTATGTATGCCCCCCGACAGATTGAAGCAGGCGGCGGAAGCTCGCGCGTAGCGGGCGGCGCCGCAAGGAGCATGGCTGATGGTCGACGGTGAAACCTGGCGCATCCGCGCCGCCGCGCCGACCGATATCGACGGCTTGATCGAACTCTGCGCTGAGCACGCGGCCTACGAGGGCGCTTCCTACGACCCGCGAGACAAGCGCGAAGGTCTGTTCCAGGCGCTTTTTTCCGCCGAGCCGCGCCTGAGCGCCTGGGTTGTCGAGCAGCGCGGGCGCCTGGTTGGCTATGCGACGGCGTGCCAGGAATTCTCCACCTGGGACGCCGCCTCATTCTTGCACATGGATTGTCTGTATCTGCGCGAAACGATCCGTGGCGCTGGCATCGGGCGGCTCCTGGTCGGCGAGGTTGTCCGGCTAGCCCAACGGCTCGGCTGCGTCGATGTTCAGTGGCAGACGCCTGCATGGAACGAGCGGGCCCACGTTTTCTATCGCCGTTTGGGCGCGGAGGGCAAACAAAAAGTCCGCTATTCCTTGGCCCCGGGGGCGGATCAGCGCGCTTGACGGCGGGGCTATACTCAGGCCAATCCCCTTGCCGTGAGGTCTGCGATGAATGCCACGCCCCCTGATCAGCAAATCGCCGCGCTCCAGCGCCAAGTCGATCAGCTCCAGGCCGAAAACCGCGAGCTGCGCGCCGCCCACGCCATGCTGCGCTCGATCCTGGATGCCGCGCCGTCGGTCATCTATCTCAAAGATGACGCGGGCACCTATCTTTTCGCCAACCGGCGCTACACCGATCTGTTCCAGATGTCACCCGAGCAGATCGTCGGGCAGACCGACCACGACTTCCTGCCGCCGGCGGTGGCAGAGGGCTTCGTCGCCAACGACCGCGAAGTGCTTGAGCGCCGCGAATCGATCGAGCGCGAGGAGTTCGCCGAAACCCCGCTCGGCCGGCGGACCTATTTCTCGATCAAGTTTCCGCTGGAGACGACCAGCGGCACGGGCGTGGCCGGCATCTCGACCGACATCACCGAGCGCAAGGCGCTGGAGGAGCGCCAGGTCCAGCTCCAGGCCGATCTGATCCGCCTGCAAGAGACCGCGCTCGCCGAGCTGTCGACGCCGATCATCCCGGTGACGGAGCGGATTCTGGTCATGCCGCTGGTGGGCGCTGTCGACTCGCGGCGGGCGACCGATATGCTAGAGCGCATGCTGGGGGAGGTGGCCCAGCGCCGGGCCACGACGCTGATCATCGACATCACCGGCGTGCCGATCGTGGACACTCAGGTGGCGGGGATTTTCATCAAGGCCGCCCAGGCGGTCAAGCTGCTGGGCGTCGAGGTGGTGCTGACCGGCATCCGCCCCGAGGTCGCCCAAACGCTGGTCTCGCTCGGCTTCAATCTGGCGATCCCGACCTACAGCGACCTCCAGTCGGCGGTCACGACGCTGCTGCGCCGGGCCTAAAACGCCG
>DASWWB010001113.1:0-1776 GCA_036406115.1 Herpetosiphonaceae bacterium | reverse complement strand
ATCATCAATTTCACCCAGTTCCTCGGCAAACCGCGCTACGGCGAGCTGACGCCGCGCCAGATCGAGCTCCAGGAGCGCGTGCTGTTCAACAGCGAGCACCTGCTGGGCCTGATCAACGATATCCTCGACCTGTCGAAAATCGAGGCCGGGCGCATGGAATTGCAGCTGGAGCCGCTTGATCTGAGCCCGATTTTCCACGGCGTGATGGCGACCGCCGTCGGCCTGACCAAGAGCAAGGGCCTCAATCTCGACACCGACATCGAGGAGGATCTGCCCCAGGCCCGCGGCGACCGCACCCGCATCCGCCAGATCCTGCTCAACCTGCTCTCGAACGCCGCCAAGTTCACCGACGACGGCACGCTGACCCTCGCCGCCCGCCAGACCGGGGACGGCATGATCCAGGTCTCGGTCGCCGACACCGGCAACGGCATCCCGGCGCACGAGCTGCCGCTGGTCTTCGAGGAGTTCCACCAGGTCGAGCAGGCCGCCTCGTCGGCGCGCCAGCAGGGCACCGGCCTGGGCCTGCCGATCAGCCGCCACCTGGTCGCGCTGCAAGGCGGCACAATGTGGGCCGAAAGCGAGGTCGGCGTCGGCTCGACCTTCTCCTTCACCCTGCCGATCGCCCAGAGCGTGGCGACCGAGGTCGTGGTCTTCGATCCCGAGCAGGTGGCCTCGTGATCGATCCGTCCTGCGCCCATGTGCTGATCGTCGAGGACCGCGACGACAATTTTTTCGTCGTGCAAGATTTGCTGCTCCATGAGCTGAGCGTCAAATCGTGCCTGCGCTGCCGCGACGGCCGCTCGCTGGTCGCCTGCCTCGACGAGCCGACGGTCGGGCTGATCGACCTCATCCTGTTCAACGTCAAGCGCCCGCTGCGGGCGGATTTCGCCCTGATCCCCGCGCTGCGGGCCCATCCCAAGCTGATCGGCGCCAGAATCGTCGCCCTGACCGCCAACGTGATGACCGACGACGTCGAGCGCACGCGCGGCGCCAGCTTCGACGGCTTCATCGGCCTGCCGATCAGTCAATCCCGCTTCGCCGGCCAGATCCGCCGCGTGCTGGAGGATGAGTTCGTGTGGGAGCCCAGATAGGAACGGATTGCCCCTGGCCCATCCCGCGATTAAGTCATATCATAGCGCTTTGAACGCGAGCTGAAGCGAGAAGGAATGTCATGGCACATCTCAGCCGCGCGCGCCACGTCCTGCGCGTGCCCCACCCCGACCCTGACGTCCGCCGCCGGGGCGCCAGCGTCATCGCCCTGGCCTTGCTGCTGGCGGCGGGCTCGGCGGCGATCTGCGTCTACGGCCTGATCGATCCCGGCTGGCGGGGGGTGGCGCTCGCGCTGGCGCCGCTGCTCGCCTGCTGGGTCGGCAGCGTCTGGCTGGCGCGGCGCGGCCAGGTGACGCCGGCGGCGCTGCTGCTGATCCTCGCCACGATCGCCGCGCTGGTCGTGTCGCCGGTGCTGTCGCAGCGCGTGGCCTTCACGCCGTTCTTCTTTATGATCGCCGTGCTGATCGGCATCGCCACCGTCAGGCCCGGCCAGCTCTGGCTGGTGCTGGCAATGGTCCTGGCCGGCATGGCGGCGCTGGCGCTGGCCACGAGCCACATCGCGCAGGAAACGCCGACCGCCGCCGATGTCTACGGGCTCAGCGCCGGCCTGATCGTGCTGCTGGGCGGGATCGGCATGGCGGGGATGCGGACGATGCAGCGGGCGCTGACCGGCGCCGTGGCCGCCCAGCAGGAGGCGGAGCGGCTGGTCGAGGCGCTGGCGACCGA
>DASWWB010001112.1:0-4869 GCA_036406115.1 Herpetosiphonaceae bacterium | reverse complement strand
AGGTTCCGGCAGCTATTTCCGGCCGTTGTCGTCGGCGGCCGGAAATAGCTGCCGTTCGGGGGTGCCTCAATCTCAATCACACTGGCAACCACATCCAGCAGCATGAACCTCCACCCACATTAATCGGCCAGCAGCACCACCCGAAAACTCAGGTCGCTCCCTGAGATCAACGTATCCAGCGGCCAATACATACTACTGGCAACGCGTGCCAACGGAGCGATGAACATCGGGGCTGCGCCTTTGACGCAGCAGAACCGCGAATCGGGATCCGTCAGACTCACCTTCACGCTCCCCATGAATTGCCGTTCTGGTGGAATGCCGGCCGCTTGCACCTGCGCGGGCGAAAGGATGGTGCTGGTCCATTCCCAGACACTGCCGGCCATATCCTGCGCACCGCAGGGTGCCGCGCCAGCGGGATAGCAGCCCACGGCGGGCGCATAGGGGGAATGCTGAACATGCTGGTCGGGTGGGCAAATGGCGGCGCGATCATTCCGCCACGTGTTGCCCCACGGATAGATGAAGCCCTGCGGACCACGCGCGGCCATCTCCCATTCAAGTGCTGTGGGCAACCGGAGGGGTGCCTGGACGGCAGTGCTCAGCTCTTGACACCAGGCAGCGACTTCGTCCCAGGACATACTATGCACCGGCTGATTGGGCTGATCTTGCCCCACCTTTTGGCGATACGCTGGTATCGGCGTCAATGCCGCCCACTGCGCATTGGTAATGGGGTAGCGCCCAATCCAGAACGGCTGCGGGAGAATTAATTGCCGTCGTGGCCACTCATAGGGCAGGGATTCGGGTTCACGTGGGTCACTTCCGATCCAATAGGTCCCGGCCGGCACCTTGCAGAAATAGCCATTCGTCCGCCCACTGCGCGCCAGGGCAATAGCTGCGCGCCAGTCGTCGAGCGTCGTCGGGTAGCGAGGATCACCAAGGTGCCCCAGCAGGATGCCCGCCCGCTCTCGTTCTTGGATCGGCAGCGGGTGGCGCCGATCCGCCAGCAGCCGTTGCAGCCCGTCGCGGAGCCGGTGCTGAATAGGGGTAACGGCGACCCGTGCATGCTGGAGGACCTTCCAATCCCGTTCTTCCCCCAGCTCGGCGGCTCGCATCAAGCCCCGATACGCCGCAGCGTCCAGGGGCGAGGCCGGCGATTCCCCTGGCTCACTCAGACGGCGTAAGACGAGTTCGAGCCGATCAAGGGCCATCCCGCCCTGCTGCATGAGCACGTGACTGCCGAGGAGCAGCGGCTCGTGCCAGGCAGGATCAGCTGCGAGGGAAAGGATGTCGGCGAGGGATCGGTGCAACAGGAGATGACGACCCGCCGCATATTCATGGAAGGTCCGGTGGGGAAAGACCAACTGCCCTTCACTGCCAGGATGCAGCAAGCCGCCCCGCTCTCGAAGCACCTGGACGCACTTGGCGGCATCCTCATGGGGCTGCGGGCTCCCCTGCGCCCGCAAGGTCGCGACAAACTGATCACGCAGCTGCCCTTCGGCAATCGACGGCAGGCCATCCTGGGGACCAGCAGCGGCCAAGGCCTCGTAGGCCAGGCGATCAATGAGCGCGCGTACCTGATCGGTGGCGGGCCCCATGGGAACAAGGGCTGGCATCCCGATGGGCTGCTCTTTCTGGGCGTCCCACCCATCAAGCAACAGCCGCGTTGCCTGCTCATACAAGGCACCGCGATCTGGGGGCAACTGCTGGGCGGCAAGGACCATACTGACGAGCATCGTACACAGGAGTGGGGTTTCCGCCAGCGTGGCGACGGTCGGGGTGGGCGACTGCTCCTCGCTGCCTACGAGTTGCTGGAGCACGGCTGCGTACGTTTGGTCGGCCTGCGCCGTATTCATGCCAGCCCGTAGCCATACCTGGTGCCACTGGGCAAGGGCATGGCGAATTTGCCCGGGGCGCCAGGGAAGGATCGTCCGGACTTCCCAGTCGGCGGCGGTGATGCTGGCCGCCAGAGGGTTGGTCCAGATGAGCGTGCGACAGGTGATGACCAGGCGCAGCGTGGGATAACGGGCGGCACAGTGATCCAGTGCGGCTAACAGCGTGGGGCGTGCCGGCGCGGCAACCTCATCAAGCCCATCAACCAGTAGCAGGATCGGTCCGCCTATGAGGCCCACTGGCACAAGAACCCAGCCATCGACGCCATACTGGATCTTCAGCCACTGCCGGAGACCGCCCAATACCGGATCATCGGGGGCCGGACAATCGGCGAGCAACTGCGCGAAGGTCGTCGCAGGGATCACAATAGGAAGAACACCACCAAGAGACCCGAGGAGCAGCGGCGCTGTCGTGGAAAGCACCTGGCTAAGACGGGCGGCCGCAATCTGCCAGGCAACCATCCACAGCACCGTCGATTTACCACTCCCGGGGCCGCCGAGCAGAATGAGCCGAGGCCTCACAGCCAGCAACTCCTCCACCTCCACAAACCGGCGCACCACCACCTCGCGGTGTTTTCCAGGCAGGGAGGCTGCTTCCAGATCAAGGGCCTGATGCGGAAGTGCATAGTCTGGATGCCATGCTGGCCGGAGCGCGGTGGGGTCATGCGGTTCCAGGTAAGTGCTCAGGTCAGCGGGCGTGCCTCGGTCCACTTCGATTCTATGATCTACGGCTAGTGGTATCGCGACGTGGAGCAGATCAACCACCGGCATCCGCTGATCTGAGCTACTACCAAATCCCATGGATCGATGGCGTCTGCTGTTGAGGAGCGCCTGAAGATAGCGCTGTTCAGGGCTGTTGTCACACGCCTGAACAATCACCGTCATGGTGCCAGCATTGTATTGCTGGGACACGCTTTGGTGCTGCTGATTAAAGATGGCCGTGGCGCCCGCTAGCGGGAGGGCCGCATCGTCTCTCTCAGAATCCATCGTTGCCCTTTTATGGCAGGAGGCTCCTCTGTATGGTAGAAGAGATGACGCGTGATGACAAGAGGGGATTTGGCGATTGAGATAGTGTTCGTCCCGAGACGGGACGAACACTATCTCATGGTAGGTCCAGCAATCATAGCGCACACGGTGTTCCACCTACGCCATACTACTTCGTAAGGTAGTTCAAAAGGTCATCCGCCTATCATCAGGCCAGTAATGGCCCTACGCTGCACTACCACCCCAACACGGCCATCAGCGCCCCAGCCTTGGGGCGCTTTAACCTGCACATCCAGCATCAACGCTAGGGGTTTTGAGGGAATATCAAGCGAGGTGGTATGAAGAGTTTTCACGTGTCACCGGACCAGCGGCAGCACATTATCCAAGAAGCGCGACACGTTCTCAGTGATGGCACACCACGTACGGCTTTCCAGCTTGCCCAAGCCTTTCAGCACCGCGGCCGCCTGCCAAGCGTCGGAACCCTGGCTATCACCACGGTCCTGACAACGACACCCGATTTCCGCTATGATACCGCCAGCGACTGCTTTCGGCTCACCGCTGGACTACGGCCGGCCGGTGGACCCGCCCTCACGCCCACCAGTCCTGCGCCCCCGCCTGCCAGCGCTCCGCCTGCACCACGGTTTCAGCGCATGCAGCGTATTCGCCTTCGGGCACAGCCCCAGCGCCAAGGGCGGATTATCGATGATCCCCAGCACTACTCGCATGGCTATCAGTATTTTGTTACATTGAGTGGCGATCACGAGGGGTGGTTTGCCGAACACGATTTGGAAGAACTGCCGCTGGATGGGCTGCCGATCTGGCAATCAACGGAAGCCTTTTTGCGCGACCTGGCGCTCATCAAACAGCAGGCGCGCTTTACCGATGGGCTCTATGCCTATAAGGCATCGCGGACTGAGTTCGTCCCCTACCAATTTCGCCCCGTCTTGAAATTCCTGCGGAATATGCACCACCGGATTCTGATTGCTGATGAGGTTGGTCTGGGAAAAACGATTGAAGCAGCGCTCATCTATCTTGAGCTCAAGGCCCGCCTCAATATCTCACGGGTCCTCATTTTGTGTCCGTCTCGGCTCAAGGCCAAGTGGCAGGATGAGCTACGCTATCGCTTTGAAGAGGACTTTGTTGATCTCGACAGCCAAGCAATCCGGCGGTTTCTCGATGACACCCAGCGGATGGGCCACACCTTTCCCTTCAAGGCCATAGCCTCCTTTGAAACCATGCGCTCGCCTGCCTTTATTCAGGCCTGGAGCGAACTGCATATCCCGCTCGATCTCCTGATTGTGGATGAAGCGCACTATTTGCGCAATCAGGAAACGAACACCTATGAACTCGGGCTCACCCTCAGTGATCTCGCCGATGCAGTTGTCTTCCTCACGGCGACCCCACTGCATCTTGGCAATCAGGATCTCTTTAATCTCCTCCATATCTTGCTGCCGGGTGATTTCCCAAACCGTGATGTCTTTACCGCACTGATTGAGCCCAATACCATGATCAACCGCGCTGCCGCCTTGATTGGCCAGGGCCAACTCCATGAGGCACGCCGTGTGTTGCGCAGCGTTGAAGCGACCAGTATTCAGGATCGGTTCTTATACAACCCGTATTATCATGAAATCCTCGCACAGCTGGGAGAGGGCGGTAGCACCCGCCGTGAGCAACTGGTGCTCAAGCAGGATGTGCTCGACCTCAATACACTGTCGACGGTCTTCACCCGAACCCGCAAGCGCGAAGTCAGCCAGGCGGCGGTGCGTGCCGCCTACAGCTTGGAAGTACAGCTCAATCCCCACGAACGGGCCTTTTATGATGCCGTACTCCAGCATGTCCAGCGCGAGCTGCGCCAACGTTTTGGCAAGACACCGCCATTTGCCATGGTGATGCGCGAACGGCAGGCAGCAAGCTGCCTGATTGCCCTGCGGGAAGCCATCCTTGAGGCCCACCAGTCCCCCCTCGATCTACGGATCGAGGCCTCCACCTTTGATGATCA
>DASWWB010001111.1:0-3113 GCA_036406115.1 Herpetosiphonaceae bacterium | reverse complement strand
TCGCGCCCGCGCGCTGCTGGCCGGCGCGCTCACCGGCCTGACGCTGCCCGCCGCCGCCCTGGCCCTGCCCATCCGCGATCTCCAGCGCCGCCTCGACTACCGCGTCCAGGGCGGGGCGCCGCTGCTAGGGGTCAATGGCGTGGCGATCGTCGCCCACGGCAAATCGGATGCGCTGGCGGTGGAGAACGCGATCGCCCAGGCGCGCTTCGCCGTCCAGCAGCGGCTCGTCGCCACGCTGAGCGGCAGCCTGGAGACCGTGGAGTTTGTCACCGCGGCCTGAGCAAGGAGATACCAATGCCAAATGTCCAATGCCCGAACTGCCGCAATACCGTTGACTCGGCACAGACCTTCTGCCCGGAGTGCGGCACCCGCATCACCGCCAGCCTGCCGCCGTCGGCCACCGAGCCGACCCAGATGCTGCCGCGCCCCGGCGATCCGCCCAGCTACGGCGGCCAGTACGGCCAGCCGCCCGCCGGCGCCCCGGGCGCCCCGACCTACCCGCCGCCCGGCCAGTACGGCCAGCCCGGCGCCCCGACCTATCCGCCGCCCGGCCAGTACGGCCAGCAGCCCAGCGGCCAGTACGGCCAGCCCGGCTCCTACCCGCCGCCCGGCCAGTACGGCCAGCAGCCCGGCGGCTACGGCGGCTACCCGCAGCCGGGCGGATCGGCGCCCAAGAGCAAAACGCCCCTGATCGTCGGCGGCATCGTCGGCGTGCTGGCGCTGGGCGGGATCGGCTACGCGGTCAGCCAGGGCGGCGGCGGCGGCAACAGCACGCCGACGACCTCGTCCCGCGCGACCACCAAGCCCACCACCGCCGCGACCAGGCCCAAGCCCACCACCAAGCCGACCGAGGAGCCGACCGAGGAGCCCACGCCAGCGACCGGCTTCGGCTCGCTGCCCGGCAGCACGGTCATCCTCGACGATTTCTCCGACAAGCGCGAGCGCTGGCCCGAGACCGATCCGTTCGTCGGCGACGCCTACCGCTACACCGACGACGCCTATCAGATCCAGGTCGATAGCAGCGGCCGCATCCTCTGGACCGGCACCAACGAGGCCTACACCGACATCCACGCCCGGGTCGACGTGAGCTTCATCAACGGCCCCGACACCAACGCCGCCGGCCTGACGCTGCGCGAGCAAGACGCCGGCGGCATGTATGTCTTCCAGCTCAGCCCCAGCGGCTCGTACGCCTTCCGCCGGCGCGATCCCGGCGCCACCAGCGACGACGGCGAGTGGACCAATGTGGTCGATTGGACGGAGAGCGGCGCAATCAAGACCGGTATGAACGAGGTCAATCAGATCGAAATCCTGGCCGTCGGCTCCAGTTTCACCCTGACCATCAACGGCCAGGAGGTCGATGTCGCGGTCGACGACACCTACACCTCGGGCGCGGTCGGCTTCGGCGCCAGCTCCTTCGACGAGGGCGGCACGCTGGCCCAGTTCGACAATCTTGAAATCAACGAGCCCTAGGGGAGCCCATGACGACACAGCTTGCAACGCTTGAGCGCGCCGGACCCGTCGCCACGCTGACGCTCAACCGGCCCGAGGTGCGCAACGCCTTCAACGCCGAGCTGATCAGCGCCTTGGTCACGACGCTCGAAGACATCGCCAACGATGATTCGATCCGGGTCCTGGTGCTGACCGGCGCCGGAGCGGCCTTTTGCGCCGGCGCCGATCTCAACTGGATGCGCGAAAGCCTGGGGTTCAGCCATGAGCAGAACCTGGACGACGCCACCGCGCTCGACGCGCTGTTCGACATGCTCAACAGCCTGCCCAAGCCCGTGATCGGCAGGATCAACGGCCCGGCCCTGGGCGGCGGCGTCGGCCTGGTGGCCTGCTGCGACCTGGCGGTGGCGGCGGAGGAGGCCAAATTCGGCTTCTCCGAGGTCAAGCTGGGGATTATCCCGGCGGTGATCGCGCAGTATGTCGTGCCGAAAATCGGCGTCAGCCAGAGCCGGGCGCTGTTCGTCTCCGGCGAGCAGTTCTCCGCCGAGCGGGCCTTCGAGATCGGGCTGGTCCACGCGGTGACGGGCGCCGACGAGCTTGACGCCGTCGTCGCGACGCTTTGCAAGCGCATGCTGACCAGCGGGCCGCGCGCCGTCGGCGCCGCCAAGCAGCTGATCGCGGCGGTCTGGGAGCGCGAGCGCGCCGAGGCCAAAGCCTTCGCGATCGAGGCGATCGCCGCCGCCCGCACCAGCCCCGAGGGCCAGGAAGGACTCAGCGCGTTCCTGGAAAAACGGCGGCCGGGCTGGCACTCCTTCTAGCAGCAACGGGCCGGCTGCCGCGGCGGCCGGCCTCTCCTCCAGCAACCCAAGGCGGGAGTCGGCATGGACACACGCATGGTCTCCGGCGGCGAGCAATGGAATCCCCAGCTCCGCCTCATGTATCGCACCGGCCAGGGCTTCTTCGGCATCCTCGATCCCGACACGCTGCTGCTGCGCACGGCGAATCTGATCGCCGACTACCTTGGCACCCGCCGGGTGGGCATCGCCCTGGTCAACAACGGGCGGCTGGAGATGGTCGCCAGCACGCTGGGGGCGATCGAGGAGATCCAGGCCTACATCCCCTGCGTGCTGGCCCTCGATGAGCGCAGCCTGTGCGGCTGGGTCGCCCTGCGCAACCAACCGCTGCTGGCGGCCGATGTCACCGCCCATCCCAGCTACCGGGCGGTCCCCGGTTTCCACGACACGGTCGCCGAGCTGGTGCTGCCGATCCCCAGCGCCGATGGCAGCGTGCAGGGCGTGATCGACATCCAATCGACCAGCAGAGAGGGCTTCACCGACACCGCCTGCCAGGCGCTCGAAGCCCTGGCGCTCCAGCTCGGCCTGATGCTCGACAACAGCGCCCTCAACAAAGTGATGCAGCGCCGGGCCCGCGACACCTACACGCTGGAGCGCATCCGCCGCCAGGTCGACCAGCACCTCAGCCTCGATCCGCTGCTCGCCGCCGTCGTCGAGGCGGTCGCCAGCTTCACGCCGTTCGCGCCGCTGGCGATCTACCTGGCCGATCACCGCCAGCGCTTCGTGCTGCGCGCCGCGCCCCCCGAAGCCCAGGCGCCGCCGATCCATCCCTTCCCCGCCGAGCTGTTCGGCAGGCTGGCGGGCGGCACGCCG
>DASWWB010001110.1:0-4531 GCA_036406115.1 Herpetosiphonaceae bacterium | reverse complement strand
CAGCAGGATCGTGAAGGCGCTGCCCTCGCCCTCGACGCTGGCCACCTCCACCACCCCGCCATGGAGCGCGACAATCTGACTGACCACGTACAGCCCCAGGCCCATCCCGCTGATCTGGGGCTCATGGACATTGTCGGCGCGGTAGAAGCGGGCGAACAGCTGCGGCAGCGCGTCGGCGGGGATGCCGATCCCCTGGTCGGCCACGCTGATGCTGGCGTAGGCGCCGTTGTGGGCCAGCCGGACCTCGATCACGCCGCCGCTGGGGCTGTATTTGACGGCGTTTTGCAGCAGGTTTTGCAGCACCTGGGCCAGCCGCAGCTCGTCGCCGACGATCGGCAGCGGCGTCCCCGGGCCGGCGAAGACCAGCGAGTGGATCTCCAGCGACGGCTGAGCCTCCTCGATGATGCGCTGGACCAGCTCGTTGAGATCGAGCGGCGCCGGGTCGATCGTGAACTGGCCCATCTGGATGCGCGACAGATCAAGCAGCGAGGCGATCAGCCGGTCGAGGCGCTGGGCCTGGTCCGACAGGATCCGCAGCGCCTGGCGGTTGCGCGGATCGGCGTCGGCGCTGCGCTCGGCCCGGCGCTGGAGCAGCTGGGCGTAGCCGAGCATGGCGGTGATCGGCGTCTTCAGCTCGTGGGCGGCGATCGAGAGGAACTGATCGCGGACCTGGAGCGCCTCCTGGGCGGCGCGGTAGAGCTGGCCGTTCTCCAGCGCCAGCCCGGAGCGCCGGCCCAGGTCCTCGGCCAGCGCCACTTCGGTCTGGCCGTAGTGGCGCCCCGACTCGCCCATCAGCAGCGAGATGACGCCCAGCGGCTTGCTGCGGCCGACGACCGGCGCCCGCACCAGCGAGACAAAGCCCAGGTCGTTGAGCGCCTGGTAGTACTGGCTGGCGCCGGCCCGGCCGCGCCTGCCGGCCTTCGCAAGGTCGGCCACCACCTCGGCCGTCCCTGAAACGAACACCTGGCTGATCGGGTTGAAATCCTCGGGCGCGCTGGCGACCGGCCGCAACCGCTTGCGCAGCAGCTCCTCGCGCCGGGCGTCGCCGCGGCTGGCGACCACCGAGCGGAAGGCGCCGTCCTCCTCGGCCATGTCCACGATGCAGGTGTCGGCGAGATAGGGCAGCGGCAGCTGGGCCAGCTTTTGGATGATCTGATCGTAATCCAGCGACGACGCCAGCTGCGAGGTGGCGTCGGTGAGGAAGCGCAGCGCCTCCTCGGCCCGTTCGCGCTCGACGATCTCGGCCCGCAGCGCCTCGTTGGCGGCGGTCAGCTCGGCGGTGCGCTCGCGGACGCGCTGCTCCAGCACCTGGGCCTGGCGCTGGATCTCCTCGCTCTTTTTGAACAAATCGACAAAGACCGTCACCTTGAAGCGCAGCACCTCGGGCACCAACGGCTTGAAGATAAAATCCACAGCCCCCACCGAGTAGCCTTTGAAGACGCTGGTGTCGCTGCGGTCGAGCGCGGTCAGGAAGATGATCGGCGTGTACTCGGAGCGCGGCCGGCTGCGGATGAGCTGGGCGGTCTCGAAGCCGTCCATGTCGGGCATCTGCACATCGAGCAAGATGACGGCGAAATCGCGGTTGAGCAGCTGGCGCAGCGCCTCGGCGCCCGACGTGGCCCGGACCAGCGTGTGGCCCAGGTCGCCGAGGATCGACTCCAGGGCTTTGAGATTTTCGGGCCGGTCGTCGACCAGCAGGATATTGACGTTGGCGTCGTCCAGCATCTGGCTCACCTCGGCATGCTAGGGCACAATTCAATCAGCAACGGGGCAATACGGGCAAGGGGCAGCACATGATCGACCGGGCCGGCCGCCAGCGCCGCGCTGGGCATGGCCGGCGCCTCGGCGCCCGCCGGATCCTGGACCACCGCGCAGCCGCCGTAGGTTCGGATCAGCGCCAGGCCCTCGGCGCCGTCGTGGTTGGCACCGGTCAGCAGCACGCCGACGGCCTGGGCGGCGAAAGTTTCGGCGACCGAGCGGAAAAACACATCGATCGAGGGCCGGGCGTAGGAGACCGGCGCGTCGGTCGCCAGGGCGAAGTGGCCCTGCTCGACCATCATATGGTAGTCGGCGGGCGCCAGGTAGATCCTGCCGGCGCCGAGCGGGGTTTTGTCGGCCACCTCGACCACGGGCAGCGCCGTGGCGCGGCCGATGATGTCGGCCAGCTCCAGGGCCTCCTTGTGGCGGTGGAGCACCACGCCGATCGGCGTGCAGAAATCGGCGGGCAGCCCGCCCAGGACCTCGCGCAAGGCCCGCAGGCCGCCCAGCGATGCGCCCAGCGCCACGAAGGCAAACGCCATCAGCTCGTCCTCCGGTAGAGCCGCTCGCCAGCCACCAGCTCCTCGTACTGCTGCTCGAACGGGGTGAATTTGATCGTCTCGGCCCGGCCCAGGCAGAGCACCCCGAACGTTCCCAGGCTGGCGTGCAGCAGCCGATGCACATGCTCCTGCAAGATCTTGTTGAAGTAGATCAGCACGTTGCGGCAGAGCACCACGTTGAATTCATTGAATGAACCGTCGGTCGTCAGGTTATGTTGCGAGAAGGTGATGTGCTCGCGCAGCGACGGCTTGAACAGCGCCCCGCCGTAGGCCGCGGTGTAGTATTCGGAGAACGAGCGCGTCCCGCCGGCCTTGAGATAGTTGCTGGTGTAGTCCTGCATCTTGTCAAGCGGGAAGATGCCGGCCCGCGCTTTGCTCAGCACCAGCTCGTTCATGTCGGTGGCGTAGATCCGGCAGCGGTCGTACAGGCCTTCTTCCTGGAGCAGGATCGCCATCGAGTAGACCTCCTCCCCGGTCGAGCAGCCGGCATGCCAGATGCGGATGAACGGATAGGTCCGCAGCAGCGGCACCACTTTGGCGCGGAAGCCCTCGTAGAACGTGGGGTCGCGGAACATGGCGGTGACGTTCACGGTCAGCGCCAGCAGGAACCGATCCATGCAGGCCGGGTCGTGCAGCAGCCGCGCCAGCAGCAGCGAGATGGTCTCCAGCTGCTCCTGCTCCATGATATTGCGAATGCGCCGCTTCAGCGAGGCCGGCGCGTAGTTCTTGAAGTCGTAGCCGTAGTACTGCGAGACGCCCTCCAGCAGCAGCCGCAGCTCGATGTCTTCCAGCTCGGGATTGTAGTTGGGCATAGGCACCAATCAGGGATCAGGGATCAGGGACCAGGGCCGGCCTCGAGCTTGGATGGATTCCTTGGCAGCGCCCGCCATCCCGCCGTTCGGCCTGACCCCTGGCCCCTGATCCCTCACTTATACAACCACACCCGCAGCAGCGACAAGAGCTGCTCGGTGTCGACCGGCTTGGTGATGTAGTCCGAGGCGCCGGCGTCGATGCATTTCTCGCGGTCGCCCTTCATGGCCTTGGCAGTCAGCGCGATGATCGGCAAGTTCTTGAACTTGCGCACTTTGCGGATGGCCTGCATCGTCTCGTAGCCGTCCATCTCGGGCATCATCACGTCCATCAGCACCACGTCGATCCCCGCCGTCTGCTGGAGCGTGGCGATGCCGTCCCTGCCGTTCTCGGCGTAGAAGACCTGCATGTTGTGGCGCTCCAGCACGCTGGTCAGGGCGAAGATGTTGCGCACGTCGTCGTCGACGATCAGCACTTTCTTGCCCACCAGCACCGGGTCGGACTTGTGGACCTGCTCCAGGATGCGGCGCTTGGGCTGGGGCAGATTGGCCTCCACCCGGTGCAGGAACAGCGCCGTCTCCGCCAGCAGCCGGTCCATCGAGCTGACATCCTTGACGATGATCGTCTCGGCCACCCGCTTCAGCTCGGTCTCCTCCTTGCGGGTCAGGTCCTTGGCGGTGTAGACGATGATCGGCAGCCGCTCCAGGCTGCCCTGCTCGCGCAGCTGCTCGATGAACTCGAAGCCCGTCATATCGGGCAGGCCGAGATCGAGCACCACGCAGTCGAACGGCTCCCGCTGGATCAGCTCAAGCGCCTCCCGGCCCGTCGCCGCGCCGGTGATCCGCACGTCCTCGTCGCCGATCAGCTCGATGATGCTCTTGCGCTGGATCTCGTCGTCCTCGATCACCAGCAGGTTGCGCACCCCGCGCTCGATGAACTGCTTGATGCCCGAAAGCGCCTCGTCCAGCGCCTCGCGGGTGGCCGGCTTCTGGAGATAGGCGATCGCGCCCTGGTTGAGGCCGCGCAGCCGCCCCTCGCTGGCGGTGATGATGTGGACCGGGATGTGGCGGGTGCTCGGGTCGTGCTTGAGCCGGTCCAGCACGGTCCAGCCGTCCATCATCGGCAGCCGGATGTCGAGCGTGATCGCGTCGGGCTTGAACTCGCGGGCCAGCTGGAGGCCGCGGTCGCCGCGGGTGGTGGCGATGGCCTTGAACTCCTTCTCGTGGGCCAGGTCGATCATAATCTTGGCGAAGGTGATGTCGTCCTCGACGATCAGCAGCACCCGGTCGCCGGGCTGGAGGCTGTCGCGGTCGTCGGCGATCTCGGGCTCGGGGAGCGCCTCGGTCGCCGTCGCGCCAGCCTCGGCCTCGCGCGCCGCGCCAGTCCCCTGGGCGCCGCCGTTG
>DASWWB010001109.1:0-9919 GCA_036406115.1 Herpetosiphonaceae bacterium | reverse complement strand
CTCCCAGAGCCCGTCCATCGGCTGCCCGTCGCCCAGGCGGCTTTCCTGCGCGGCGATCACCAGCTGCGGCGGGCGGGTCCGCAGCAGCTGGAGCAGATCGTCGGGGGCGCATTCTTCCACGGCGTAGCCGGCCCGCAGCAGGTGGTAGCGGATCAGCGTGCGGGTAACCTGGTCGGATTCGATGAGGATGATGAGTGTCGATGGCAGCATAGCGGAACCTTTGCGAGAGTGTGACACCTTCCATCATCGCCGGGCCAGGTTACGGCCCACTTTACGGCAAGGCTCACAGCCCGCGCCGCGGATCGACATCGAAGACATAGCCGATGCCGCGCACGGTCTTGAGATAGCGCGGCTGCGACGGGTCGTCCTCCAGCTTGATCCGCAGCGAGCGGATGCGCACCCACAGCGAGGACTGCTCGCCCTCCTCGCCGGCGCCCCAGGCTTTGCGCAGCAGCGTGGTGGTCGCCACGGCCTGGCCGGGGGTTTGCAGCAGCAGATAGAGAATCCGCAGCTCGATCGGCTCCAGCGCCATCTGCTGGCCCTGCTTGACCAACATGTGCTGGCCGAAATTGACTGAGATCTCGTCGTTGATCACGACCATCTCGCCGGGGTGCAGGCCGCCCTCGTAGGCCTTGGCCAGCAGATTGTTGATCCGGGCCCGCAGCTCGGGGTAGCGGAACGGCTTATTCACGTAGTCGTCGGCGTGCTGCTCCAGCCCTTCGACGACCGTGGCTTCGTCGGAGATCGACGTGAGCATGATCACCGGGATATCGACGTAGCGCCGCAGGCGGTCGGACAGCTCGAAGCCGCTCATGCCCGGCATCATCAGGTCCAGCACCGCCAGATCGGGCCAGGTGTTCTCGACCAGGGTCAGCGCTTCGGCGCCGGAGCCGGCGGTCAGGACCTCGAAGTCATCGTTCATCAGGTTGCTTGCCAGAGTGCGTCGGATAATGGTGTCATCGTCCACCAGCAGGATACGCCAGCGCGACCGGGCCATGCGCTACTCCTCCTTCCACGGCAGCGTGATGATCATGGTCGTGCCCTCGCCGACCGCGCTTTCCACGGCGATGGAGCCGTCGTGGGCCTCCACCACCAGGGCGCAGAAGGTCAGGCCCAAACCCACGCCCCGCACGCTGGCGCGGCTGCTTCCTTGGAAGAATTTATCAAAGATACGGGGGATGTCCTCCGGGGGGATGCCGTTGCCGGTGTCGGCGACGCGGATGGTGATGCGGCGGGCCTCGGCGTCGATCTCGCCGCTCAGCCGCACGCTGCCGCCGCGCCTGGTCCACTTGAGGCCGTTGTTGGCGAGGTTGGTCAGGACGCGGGTCATTTTGTTGCCGTCCAGCACCGCCAGCGGCTCGGCGGGCAGCGCGATCGCCAGGCTGACGCCCATGTCGTGGGCGGCGCCCAGCAGCTGCTCGTTGACCTGCTCGCCGAGCTGGGCCAGCGACACCAGGTCCTCCGCCAGCTGGAGATGGCCGGCCTCGGCCTTGTAGATATCGAGCAGATTGTCGATCAGCCGCATCTGGGCGGCGCCGGCGCGGAAGCCGAGATCGACGAACAGCCGGCCGTGGTCGTCGAGCGAGGTGGTGTTGAGGGCGTCGAAGCAGCCGATCATGCCGGCCAGCGGCGCGCGCAGATCGTGGGTCAGCATCTGGATGAAATACTCGCGGCTTTCTTCGGCCTCGCGCAGCTTGGTGTAGAGCGAGGCGTTGGTCAGCGCGCTGCTGATCTGCTCGCCGATCGCCGCCGCCAGCGGTTCGATCGCCGGCGTGAAATGGTGGCGCTGGGGATGGACCAGGGTCAGCACGCCGACCGGCCGGTTGGCCTGGTGGTCGATCAGCGGCAGCGCCAGGGCCGAGCGGATCTCGTGGCGGTCGTCGTAGAGCTGCTTCCAGCGCGGATCGGTCATGGTGTCGGCGGCGATCTGGACTGTGCCGACGGCCAGGGCGTAGGCCGCCAGCCCGTCCTGGAGGACGCTTTGCACCGCCGCCTCCGCCGCCTCGGCAGGCAGGTTCGGCCGCAGCAGGATCTGGCGCCAGATCCGGTTGTCTTTGTCAAGCAGCAGCACGCTGCCTTGCGTCGCCCGCAGATTGTCGCCGACCAGCCGCAGCGTCTCGGCGATGACATGGTCGATGTCGAGCGAGGCGTGGAGCGCCTGGGCGATCCGGTACAGCAGCTCGGTGCGCTCCTGCTCGCGCACCAGCTCGTCGCGGGCCTGCTTGAGCCGCAGCAGGGCGCGGACCCGCGCCAGCAGCTCGTCGCGCTGGACCGGCTTGCGCAAGAAATCGTCGGCGCCGGCGTCCATTCCCTGGACGGTGTCTTGCACGCCCTGCTTGGCGGTGACCAGCATCACCGGGATGAAGGGCAGGCCGGCGTCCGCGCGCAGCGTGCGCAGCACCTCGTAGCCGCTCATGCCGGGCAGCATCACATCGAGCAGCACCAGGTCCGGCAGGCAGGTTTTGATGAACGCCAGCCCCTCGGGGCCGTCGCTGGCGTCGGAGACGCGATAGCCGGCGGCTTTGAGCATGTACTGGAGCAACACGGTGTTATCTTTTTGATCGTCGACGATCAAAATATGCGCTGCGTCTATCATCAAAGCTCCTGTCAGGCGGTGGCGGCCGCCAGCTCGGCCAGCTCGGCCCAGCGCTCGAAGCTGGCCTCCAGCTCGCCGTCGGTCCGTGCCAGCTCCTCGCTCAGGCGCTGGATGGCCTGGTAGTCGCTGCCGCCGACGTTGATCGCGGCGGTGAGGCGGGCCTGCTCGGCCTCCAGCTCGGCGATCTTGCCCTCCAGGGCGGCCAGCTCGCGCTGTTCCTTGAAGGTCAGCTTGCGCGGGCGCTCCTGGGCCGGGGATCCTTTGGGCGCTGCGGCGGCCTGGGCGGCTTTGGCGGCCTGGGCGGCGCGCGCCTCCTCCTCGGCGCGGGCGGCGCGGTACTCGGTGTAGCCGCCCGGATAGTGGCGGACCCGCCCGTCGCTCTCGAAGGCCAGCAGATGGTCGACGGTGTGGTCGAGGAAGGCCCGGTCGTGGGAGACGGCGATCACGGCGCCGGGGAACGACTCCAGGTATTCCTCGAGGATCGCCAAAGTCTGCACGTCAAGGTCGTTGCTTGGCTCGTCGAGCAGCAGCACGTTGGGGTTTTGCATCAGGGTGCGCAGCAGGTAGAGCCGGCGCCGCTCGCCGCCGGACAGCGTGCCGATCGGCGCCCACTGCTGCTCCTGGGGGAACAGGAAGCGCTCCAGCATCTGGCTGGCGGTGACGCTGCCGCCGTCCGGGGTTTTGATGACCGCCGCCGCGTCGGTGATGTAGTCGATCAGGCGCTGGCTCTCGTCGAGGTTGCTGCTGGTCTGATCGTAGTAGGCCAGGTGGATGGTCTCGCCGACAATCACCTCGCCCTGGTCGGGCTGGAGGCGGCCGGCGATCAGGTTGAGCAGGGTCGATTTGCCCGAGCCGTTGGGGCCGATCACGCCCAGCCGGTCGTCGCGCAGCAGCTCGTAGGAGAAATCGCTGAGCAGCTGGCGGCCGGCGAGCCGCTTGCCGAGATGGTTGATCTCGATCACCCGCTTGCCCATCCGCCTGCCGCTGATCTCCAGCTCCAGCTTGCCCTGGTCCGCCCGCCGCTCGGCGTTGACGATGGCGGTGGCGCGCTCGACGCGGGCTTTTTGCTTGGTGGTGCGGCCCTGGGCGCCCTGGCGCAGCCAGGCCAGCTCGCGGCGGGCGAGGTTGCGGTGGTCCAGCTCGGCCTTTTCGGCCAGCGCCGCCCGCTCGGCCCGCGCCACCAGGAAGCGCTCGTAGTTGCCGGGGTAGGAGTAGATCGACCCGCGCTCCAGCTCGATGATCTTGTTGCAGACCTTGTCGAGGAAGTAGCGGTCGTGGGTGATCAGCAGCAGCGCGCCCTTGGAGCTGGCCAGGTAGCCCTCCAGCCAGGCGATGGTGTCGGGGTCGATGTGGTTGGTCGGCTCGTCCAAGATCAGCAGGTCGGGGCGGTCGATCAGCACCCGGGCCATGGCGACGCGCTTGCGCTGGCCGCCGGACAGCTCGCCGACCCGGGCGTTGACATCGCGGATCCCCAGGCGCGAGAGGATGGTCTTGGCGGCGCGCTCGAGGTCCCAGGCGTCGATCGCGCTGATCCGCTCGCCGAGGCTGGCGACTTGGTCGAGCAGCGCGGCGTCGTCGGGCTGGCGCTCCAGCCGCTCGGTCGCCTCGGCGTAGCGGCGCAGCAAGTCCAGGGCGGCGCTCTCGCGGTTGTAGACCTGCTCCAGCACGGTCTGGCTTTCGTCGAACACCGGGTTCTGGGCCAGGTAGCCGACCCGGACGCCGGCGCGCACAGTCACCCGGCCGCTGTCCGGCTGCTCCAGCCCGGCGATGATCTTGAGCAGGGTCGATTTGCCCGAGCCGTTGACGCCGATAATGCCGACCCGGTCGGCTTCGTCGAGGCCGAGCGACACCTCGCGGAACAGGGTTTTCTCGCCGTATTGCTTGCTGATCGACTCAAGGTTCAGAATATTCATCACGCATCCATGCTAGGCCGAGGGAATCTTCCCGCTCATGATAGCATCATTTGCCCTCATGGGAACAGTGCGCCTTTGGCTGGATGCAGTTGGGGGTTTCGGCGGGCGGCGTGGCGCTTCGGGGAGCGCGAATTGAGGGGCGGCCGGCGCTACGCCAATCCTCCCACAAGCTCGTAGAGCCCGAGGAGGCCCTCGCCGCACTGCTGCCAGGTGAACTGGGCGGCCTGGCGGGGGCCGGCCTGCCGCAGCTCTGCGGCCAGCGCCGGCTCGCTGAGGATGCGGCGCATCGCGGCGGCGATGGCGGCGGTGTCAAGCGGATCGACCAGCAGCGCGGCGGCGCCGGCGACCTCGGGCAGGCTGGAGACGGTCGAGGTGATGACCGGGGCGCCGCAGGCCTGGGCCTCGACGATCGGCACGCCGAAGCCTTCGTAGAGCGAGGGGTAGACCATCGCCTCGGCGCCGCTGTAGAGCAGCGGCAGGTCCTCGTCGGCGACGAAATCGAGGAACTGGACGCGCCCGCCCAGGCTGTGGCGCGCGACGGCGGCGTAGATCGGCTCGGCCAGCCAGCCGCGCTTGCCGGCGATCACCAGGGAGACGCCCGCCGCCTCGGCGCCGAGCATGGCGTAGGCGTCGATCAGCCGCTCGACGTTTTTGCGCGGCTGGACGGTGCCGACGTTGAGCAGGTAGCGCTCGGGCAGGCCCAGCCGGCGCCGCATCTCCGCCACCTGCTCGGCCGGGCGCGGCCAGAAATCGGCGCCGCTGCCGGAGTAGACGATGCTGGATTTCGCATGGGCCACGCCCAGCAGCCGCTCCATGTCGCGCTGGGTGGCGACGGAGTTGACATGGATGTGATCGGCGCGGGCGATGGCGCGCGGCACCGCCCGGCCCAGGTAGCGCCGCAGCTCGGGCTGGGCGGTCTCGGGGTGGATCTCGTAGGCGAAATCGTGGATCGAGAGCAGGGTGCGGGCGCGGGTCGGCGGCAGCACGAAATCGGTGCCGTGGACCACCTCGGCCTTGCCGACGATTGTCTCGACCGGCAGCGGCAGCCGGGCGCGCTGCCAGATGATCGTCAGCAGCCGCTCGCTGATCGGCACCGGGCGCGGCGTGACGTTGGGCAGCCGGGCCAGCTCGCGCAGCGCCCGCATGGGCTGGCTGTCCTGCTTCAGGCCCCGGCTGGCGTACCAGAGCGAGAAGCGGTGCTGCGGCGCCGCCTTGGCCGCCACGCTGGTGATCTCGCGCACGAAACGGCCGATCCCGCCGCCCTGGCGCACCGCGGCGTTGTAGTCGATCGCGACGTGCATCAGCCTACTTCCGCCTGCTGGCCAAGTAGAGGATGAAGCCCAGCAGCACGATGCTCCAGTAGTTGATCACCCGGTCCAGCAGGGCGACCGAGGCGCTGGTGGCGCTGGTGACGTTGAACAGCGTCAGCACGCCGATGATGCCGACCTCGACCAGGCCCAGGCCGCCGGGCAGCGCCGGCACGGCGGTCAGCAGCGAGCTGGCCAGGGCGACGAAAATGATCATCGGCAGCGAGAGATTGAGGCCGCCCATCGCCTCGATCACGAAAAAGAGCCGCAGCGACTCGCCCAGCCACACCAGCGCCGTGATGCCGATCAGGCCCGGCAGCAGGCGCGGGCGGAACGAGGCCAGCGTGCCCTCCTCGAAGCGGGCGTAGAAGTCCTGGAAGCGCGACGGCAGGGTCCGCCTGATGAACGGGCTCAGGTAGCGCATCGACATCAGGCCGATGATCAGGATGACCGTCAGCGCGATGCCGACGATGAACAGATACTCGACGGTCTGGTTGATCCGGCCCCGGAAGACCAGCAGGCCCGAGACGACCAGCAGGCCGAACAGCACCAGCATGTCGGCGACCCGCTCGGCGAAAATCGTGCCGAGGGTGCGCGAGAACGAGGCGTTGCCGTTTTTCTTGAGCAGGTAGCCGCGGTAGGCGTCGCCCAGCTTGGCCGGCACGACGCAGTTGGCGAACCACGAGAGGCCCAGGAACTCCGAGAGCCTGGCGATCGACGACCAGTTGGCGCGGGCCTGGGGCGTGTCGACCTCGAAGCCGGCGCTGCGGAGGATGATCCGCCAGCGCCAGGCCCGCAGCGGGAAGGTGCCGTAGAAAATCACGAAGCCGGCGGCGTAGAGCAGCGGGTTGATCGACCGCATGTTGCCCCACACCTCGGCCAGCGAGATATCCGATTTGTAGATCGCCAGGCCGATCACGGCGAAGGCGATCACGAACGACAGCAGCGACTTGACATTGAGCAGCTTGTCCTTGAGCGAAAAGCCCTCGGCGCGGACCTCGGCCACGTCCGGCGGCACTTCGCTGTCGCTGAGCGGCGCGGCCTCGGCGGCGCGCTCGATCAATTGTTCCTGCTCGATCGTGGCGGCGGGTTTGGTCCGGCCGCGGCCCGGCTGCTCCTCGGCGGTGGGGTGGGAAGCCATAACGATTATCCTTTGCTGGCGGCGATCCCGCGGTCGGCGCGGTACCAGTCCCAGAAGCGCGCGAGGCCGGTGGCGAGGTCGGTGCGGGGCGCCCAGCCCAGCAGGCGCTGGGCCTTGGCGGTGTCGGCGTAGGTGATGGGCGGGTCGGCTGCTGGCAGCGGCTGGGCGTCGATCTGGGCGCGCAGGCCGGTGATCTCCTCCAGCATCTCGATGAACTCGCGCAGCATGACCGGGCTGGAGTTGCCCAGGTTGAAAATCTCGAACGGGCGGGCGGCGTCGAGCGTCGCCAGGACGCCGGCGACGATGTCGTCGACGTAGGTCCAGTCGCGATAGACTTCCTCGCCGCCGTTGTAGAGCGTGATCGGCTTGCCGGCGGCCATGGCGTCGACGAAGATGCTCGGCGTCATGTCGGGGCGGCCCTTGGGCCCGTAGACCGTGAAGAAGCGCACCACGCTGGTCGGGATGCCGTGCTGGTAGTGGAAGGTGTAGGCCAGCACCTCGGCGGCCTTTTTGGTCGCGGCGTAGGGCGAGAGCGGCCGGTCGGTCGGCGTCTCCTCGGTCCAAGGCGTCGGCGCGGCGCCGTAGACCGACGAGGTGCTGGCCTGGACGAAGGCCCGGACGCCGTGGCGCGCGGCGGCGCCAAGCAGATTGACGGTGCCGCCGACGTTGACCGATTCGTAGAGCGCCGGCTGGCGCACCGAGGGCCGCGGCCCGGCCATGCCCGCCAGGTGGGCGATCTTGGCCGGCCGGTGGCGCTCGAACAGCGCCGCCAGCGCCTCGGGGTCGCGCACGTCGCCCTCCCACAGCGCGAAGCCTGTCTCGCCCAGCAGCGGCTCGATGTTGCGCCGCTTGCGGGCCGGATCGTAGTAGTCGTTAAAATTATCAAGGGCGACCACCTGCTCGCCGCGCGCAAGCAGCGCCGCGCACAGGTGCGAGCCAATGAAGCCCGCGCCGCCCGTCACCAGATAGGTCATGCGTTTTGCCATCCCCGGCGGGTCGCCAGCACTGCCAGCAAGCCCCAAACCGCGCTCATGTGAATGCCGAAGTTGAGAACATGCAGGTTCTCAAACAGATTATGGACAAGTACGGCGGCTATGATACCACAGCCGCCGATCGCGGCCGCGTGCCAATCGGTCCCGCGCGTCGCCCGCGCCGCCCGCAGCCCGGTCGCGACCACCGCGCCCGTCAGCAGGAGATACGCCAGCAGCCCCGGCAGGCCGGCCTCGGCGGCGATGTGGATGTAGTAGTTGTGGGCGTGGCCCTGCGACTCGGACCAGCGGCCGACGAAATAGCGCGGGTAGGCCAGGTTGAAATTGCCCGGCCCCACGCCCAGCCACGGGCGGTCCAAAAACATATTGGCGCCGGCCTGCCAGTGTGCCATGCGCTCGACGACGGCGAAGTTCTCGTCGGTGACGGTCACGCTGCCGGCGTCGAAGATCTGGAAGTTCTTGGTGATGCTGGTCGCCCGCTCGGCCACCGAGGCCGGCAGCAGCTCGGGCTTGAAGACCACCACGCCGCCCAGCGCCGCCAGCAGCGCCAGCAGCGGCATGACCCGCCGCCGCTCCTCCAGGGCGATCATCACCACGCCGGCCGCCAGGCTGCCCAGCCAGGCCCCGCGCGAAAAGCTGGCGCCGACGCCCGCCAGGCAGATCAGGGTCGCCGCCGCCGACCCGGCCAGCGCCGCCGTCAGCATGGGCCGGCGGGGCTCGCGCCACCAGCGTTGGGCCAGCGCGACGGTCAGCGCGGCGCCCAGCGGCCAGGCCAGCTCCAGGTAGCCGGCGAAGGTGTTGGGCTTGCCGATCGTGCCGTAGGCCCGCACGAAGGCGCCGACCTCGAACGACTCCGGCCCGTCGCCGGTGATGAACTGGCGCAGCCCGGCCAGCGACTCCAGGCTGGCGACCAAGAGGATGGTCGCGAGGAGCCAGGCCGCCCGCCGCGGCGTGGTGACGGTGGTCGTGGCGATGACGAAGGCCAGGAACGCCAGGACCCAGCGCATGCTCTGCTTGAGCGCGTCGACCGCGTTGTAGGGCGTCGCCGCCGAGGCGAGCAGCAAGACGATCAGGAACAGCGACCAGGGCAGCAGCAGCGGCCGCTCGATTCGTAGCTCGCGCCGCGCCAGGCCCACCAGCAGCCACGCCCCCAGCCCCAGCCCGCCCATCACGTGGGTGACGGTCAGGTCCAGCGGCAGCGCCACCAGCTCCTGGAGCGGGATCGAGGCCACCGCCAGGCACAGGCCGACCGCCGGGTCGATCAGCATGCCGGCGAGGGCGGCCGCCGCCAGCAGCAGCCAGAAGGCGAGGGAGAGCGGCAGGACGCCGATCAGCAGCGCGCAGCCGATCGCCGCCGCGCCGAACGCCAGGGGCAGCGGCGCCGGCCGCAGGGCGCGCAGACGGCTAAGGGTCGCGGCCATGGCTAGGCGTCAAGCCGCTCGCGGAACCAGGGGATGGTCCGGCGCAGCCCTTCTTCCAGCATCACTTGCGGCTCCCAGCCCAGCACCCGCTTGGCTTTGCTGATGTCCGGCTGGCGGTTTTGCGGGTCGTCTTTGATCCGCAGTTCGGGCTTGACCACCGTCCCCGCCGCGTTGCCCGCGACCCGGTTGACGACCTCGGCGAACTCGCGCATGGTGAACTCGTTGGGGTTGCCGATGTTGACCGGCTCGACCTCGTCCGAGTGCAGCAGCCGGTAGACGCCCTCGACCAGGTCGCTGACATACTGGAACGAGCGGGTCTGCTGCCCGTCGCCGTACAGCGTCAGCGGCTCGCCGCGCAGCGCCTGTTTGATGAAATTGGGCACCACGCGGCCGTCATTCAATCTCATGGACGGCCCGTAGGTGTTGAAGATGCGCACGATGCGGGTCGGCACGCCGTGGTGGGTGTGGTAGGCCATGGCCATGGCCTCGGCGAAGCGCTTGGCCTCGTCGTAGACGCCGCGCGGGCCGATCGGGTTGACATGGCCCCAGTAG
>DASWWB010001108.1:0-4574 GCA_036406115.1 Herpetosiphonaceae bacterium | reverse complement strand
GCTGCGCGGCTGGGCCGGCGGCGCCAATCCGCTCTACGCGGACGGGCTGCTGCTGCTGGCCCAGCGCGCCAAGGAGGACATGGACCGCGGCGACGTGCCGAACCGCGACTGCGGCTCGCCGGAGTACGAGGAGTTCCCGACCGAGATGTACGCCGAGCTGTTCGCCTTCATGTCGCTGATCGACCCCGACCCGGCGGCGCGCGAAAACTACGCCCAGCGCGCGCGGACGCTGCTGATGCACGTGATGGACATCGCGGTCCTCGGCCCCTCCGAGGAGGAGATGGTCTGCGCCGAGACCCAGTCGTCGGGCCCGCTGCCGTTCCGCGGCCCGCGCTTCTTCAGCGAGGACTCCAACCGCGCCCGCTGGCACGGCGAGGCTTTCCCGCTGGTGGTCGATTGGATCTATCCGGTCCTGACCGCCCAGGACAAGCAGACGATCCGGACCGTCTTCCTGCGCTGGTCGCAGGAGATCATCGACCGGGCCTATCACCACCCGGAGCCGGTCGGCATGGTCAACGACCCGGCGCTGATCAACGACCGCTCCCAGGTGCGCTGGTCGGGCAACAACTATTTCACGGCCCACATGCGCAACCTGGGCCTGATGGCGCTGGCGCTCGACCCCGCCGACGACGCGGGCGGCCAGCTGCGGGCCTACCTGGGCAACGCGACCGGCGCCTGGCTCTACATCTTCGACAATCTGACCCGCACCGACAGCGCCGGCGGCCTGCTGCCCGAGGGCTTCGAGTACAGCCCGCAGACCGCCTCCTACGCCCTGCAATTCCTGCTGGCGCTGCACACCGCCGGCGCCGCCGACTGCGGGCAGCACTGCCAGATCCAGGGCAACCCGTTCTGGGATGATTTCGTCGCCTCCTACTACCACTCGCTCAGCCCGGCGACGATCGAGGACCCCGACGTCGGCACGGTCTACCAGCCGGCCTGGTACGGCGACGCCCAGACCTACCGCTCGACCGACTTCATCAGCGCGTTCGGCGCCCTCGGCGCCTACGACACGCTCATCGGCAACCAGGCGCGCTTGCAGTCGCTGCGCTGGGCCCAGATCGAGACCCCGCCCGGCGGCGCCGGCAGCTTGCAGGACCGGGTCCGCTCCCCCGACGATTTCCGCCAGTCCATCCTCTACTTCATGCTGCTCGACCCGGCCGCCGCGCCGCCCGCCGATCCGCGCCCGGCCATGCCGACGGAGTTTTTCGCGCCCGGCATCAACAAGCTGATCGCCCGCACCGGCTGGGACGAGGGCGCCGGCTGGTTCAATGTCGGCCTGAGCTGGAATCTGATCGACCACCAGCAGGCCGACGGCAACCATTTCGAGTGGTACCGCAACGGCGAGTGGCTGACCAAAGCCCGCACTGGCTACGCCAACATTGCCGAGGGCATCGCCAGCTCGGAGTTCCGCAACCTCCTCGCGCTGGAGAACGACCGGCCCGACCGCGACGACGGCGACTGGCGGATCGACCTGTGGCGGCGCGGCTCGCAGTGGAATCTGGTGCCGACCGGCGACCCCGAGCTGCTGGCGCACAGCAGCGGCCCGCAGTTCGTCTACGCGCTGGGCGACGCGACCAACCTCTACAACTCGGCGAACGAGGGCGCCGAAGATATCGTCCACGCCAGCCGCTCGATCATCTGGCTCAAGCCCGACGCCGTCGTGGTGTACGACCGGGGCCAGTCGGCGACCGCCAACCGCTTCAAGCGCTGGTGGCTCCAGCTGCCGCGCCCGGCCACGGTCAGCGGCGCCCAGGCCGCGATGACGACTGCGGGCGGCCAGCGCCTCTCCGTCACCAGCCTGCTGCCGGCGGGCGCGGCCCTGAGCGCGGTCAACGCGACCGAGCCGGAGGTCGAAGACACGGTCGCCGGCAACGAGCCGATGACGGTGCGGCTGCGGATCGACGCCCCGGGCAATCCCAGCGATGTCCGCTTCCTGACGGTGCTCCAGGCCAGCGACGGCGGCGCCCCGCCGGCGGCGACGCTGATCCAGAGCACAGACCAGGCCTGGGCCGGCGCCCAGGTCGGCACGACGGTGGCGCTGTTCCCGGCGACGCTCGGCCAGCCCTTCGCCACGCTGAGCTACGCCGCCCCCGGCGCGACCATCCACCTGATCGCCGGGCTCCAGCCCAACGCCGGCTACACCGTCACCCGCTCGGGCGCCAATGTCACCGTCCAGCAGGGCGGCCCGGCCATGACCGACAGCGGCGGCGTGCTGGTCATCCAGTAACTCCAGCCGAAACGACGAGCGGGCGGCGATCCAGAAGATCGCCGCCCGCTTGTCGTTGGCCAGGCTGCCGGGCTAGGGCGCGCGCTGGATCCAGGGCAGGTAGAGCCGCCTGGTGGCGTTGCGGGTCGTGAGCTGGACGCTCCGCGCCGCCGAGGGCAGCGACCGCGAGACGGCGTTGATGGTCAGCGTGTCGCTGGCGCCGTTCGCCGCCCCGGCCGGCACATTGACCGTCACGGGGATCGTCACGCTCTGGCCCGGACCAAGCGGCCCGGCCGTCGCCGGGAAGGCGGCTGTCCACAACCCGCCGCTCCTGCTCAGATCGTAGGTGTCGGTGACATTGCCGGTGTTGGTCAGCGTGAGCGGGTGCTGGACCTGGCTGCCGGCCGGCCCGGAGCGCTCGGGGAGCGCTGCCGACAGCGTGAAGCTGCGCACGCTGCTGTTGCGGGCGGTGAACGGCGCCGTCCGCGCCACAGACGGGTCGCCCTGGGAGCGGGCGGTCAGGGTCAGGGCGTCGCTGGCGCCGTTCGCCGCCCCGGCCGGCACATCGACCGTCACCTGGATCGTCGCACCCTGGCCCGGCGCCAGCGGCCCGACCGTCGCCGGGAACGAGGCCGTCCAGCTGCCGCCGGAGCGGCTGAGCGCGTAGCTGTCGGCGACATTGCCGGTGTTGGTCAGCGTCAGGCTGAATCTGACTTGGCCGCCGGCTGGCGCGCTGCCCTCGGCGGCGCTGGCGGTCAGATCGAGGCCGCGCTGCGCCGGGACGGTCAGGAACGACCAGACCGTGGCGACTTGCTGGGCGTCGCCGTTCGGATCGACCTCGCCGGCGACCGTCACGGTGTAGGCCGACCCGGCGGCCAGCGGCGCGGCGGGGGTCCAGATCGTGGCGCGGCCGGGGCTGTCGTAGGCGAAGGTGCCGGAGACCGGCCCGCTGGCGCCGGCGACCGCGAAATCGGCGGCCGGGGTCATCTCCTGGTTCCAGGCGACGCGCACCTGGCTCGCAAGCGGCACGTTGGCCGCGCCGGCGGCGGGGAGGTGGCTGAGGACGAACGGATCGCGCCAGTTGGCGACGGTGTCGGTGACGACCTGGGCGCCGGAGGCGCCGTAATCGACCGTCAGCAGCCGATTGGGCACCTCCGTGTTGCCATCGATCTGCTTTTCGACCTTCTCCCAGGAGCCGCGGGCGTATTTGTACTCCAGGGCCGCGCCGTCGAGCACCGTCGCCTGGTAGCGCCAAGTGTTCGGCCCGGTTTGGGTCAGCGTGGCGGCGCCCGGATTCCAGGTCTGGCCGAAGGCTTGGGCGTTGTTGCCGGCGATCGTCGGCGCGCCGGGCGTGCCGGCCGGAACAATCAAGTTGAAGGTCAGATTGACCAGCCGGGGCTCTGCGACCTGGCTGACCTCGTTGGAGGCCGGCGACGCATTGAAGGCGTGATCGAAGGCCTTGACGACATAGTGGTAGCGCACGCCGGTTGCGACCAGGGTGTCGGTATAGGCCGCGGCGGGCGCGGCGATCTCGGCGAGCGGCGCGCTGAAATCGAAGGTGCCGGTGATCACCGAGCGATAGAGCCGGTAGAGCGCCGCGTCACCGACCGGCTGCCACGCCAGCGCGATGAAATCATCGCCCCAGCCGGCGACGCTGAGATTGGCTGGCGCTGCCGGCGGGATCGTGTCGGCGTTGGCGGCGACATTCAAATCGCCCGGATCGTCGGTGCCCGACTCGTTGGTGTAAAAGCCGTCTTTGTCGCCGTAGGCCCAGGTGAGGCCGCCGTTGGTCGAGAAGCGCACCAGCATATCGAAATTGCCGGCCTGCTCGGGCCGCAGCCGGCCCTGGTACTCGTAGTCGTTGGCCGCCGCCGTATTGAACGCCATCGGCTGCCAGCCGGTCCAGGTCGCCGGATTGCTGCCGAGCGGGCCGAAGCCGATCTCGGCGCGGATCAGCGCCGGGCTGCCGCTCGCGTCGGTGATGCCGCCGGCGAAGACCCGGCCGTAGATGAGCTGGGTGGGCGTGACACCCGCCGTGTGGTTGACGATCTTGGGGAACTGGAGGACGGCGTAGGTGATCGGGAAGAACGGCGTCGCCGCCGCCTCGTTGGACGGGGCGCTCTCGTTGCCGGCGGCGTCGCGCGCCTTGACGACATAGTAGTAGCGCCGGCCGTTGGCCACGGTCGCGTCATTGAACGACGTCGCCGCCGGCGAGCCGATCTGCTGGTAGCCGCCGCCGGGCAGGACCGAGCGGTACACATTGTAGCCGCTGGCGCCGGGAACCGAGGACCAGGCGAGGCCGACGACGGCGTTGCCCGGCGTGGCGGCCAGATTGGCGGGCGCCGGCGGCGGCGTCATGTCGGCGCCG
>DASWWB010001107.1:0-2620 GCA_036406115.1 Herpetosiphonaceae bacterium | reverse complement strand
CTTGAAGCTGCCGAGCGGCGAGCGCTGCGACTCATCTTTGACGCTCAGGCTGGCGATCCCCAGCCTGCTGGCGGTCCAGGGCAGCTCCCACAGCGGCGTGGGAGCGGGATGGAGCAGCGGCCAGCCCGCCAGCCAGCGCCGGCTCTCGGCGGCGCCGGCGATCGAGAGGATGCGCGCCAGCTCAGGCGGATAGGATGCGCGGATCGCCTGGGGATTGTTGATCAGCAGCGGCTGGCTCATGGCTGGATCTCCTCCGTCAGCCGCCGCCGCACAACCTCCAGCAGCAGGGCGGCGCCGCTGAGGAGATGGGCGTCGTCGGTGTGCTCGGCCGGGCTGTGGCTGACGCCCGCGCGGCTGGGGACGAAGATCATCGCTGCGGGCGCGATCCTGGCGATCATCTGGGCGTCGTGGCCGGCGCCCGAGACCATCCGCCGGTGCGAGACGCCGAGCGCGCCGGCGGCCTCCTCGATCGCCGCGACCAGCTCGGCGCTGAAGGCGACCGGGGCCAGCCGCACCAGCGGCTCGGCGCTGATCGCCACCCCCTCCTGGCTGGCGATGTCCGCCAGCTTGGCGGCGAGCCAGCGCTCGGCATCGGCCAGCCGCCCGTCGTCGGGGTCGCGCAGATCGACCGTCAGCGCCGCGCTGCCGGGGATAATGTTGATCACATCCGGCTCCAGCCGCAGCGAGCCGACCGTCGCCAGCGTGGTGCCGCTGCCGCTGGCCAGCTCGCGCAGCGCCATGATGATTGCGGCGGCAGCCCAGCCGGCGTCGGCGCGGCGGCCCAGCGGCGTGGTCCCGGCGTGGTTGGCCGCGCCCTCGATGGCGATTTGCTGCCAGGAGATGCCCTGGAGCCGCTCCACCGCGCCGATCGCGATCCCCTCGTCGTCGAGGACCGGCCCCTGCTCGATGTGCAGTTCCAGGTATTCGTGCGGGACAATCGCGCCGATCGCCAGGTCGCCGGCGTAGCCAATCCGCTCAAGCTCGGCGCCCAGGCGCGTCCCGTCGTCCCCGGTCACCGCCAGCGCGTCGGCGAGCGGCAGGCCGCCGGCGTGGACCAGCGAGCCCATCATATCCGGCTGGTAGCGCGCGCCCTCCTCGTTGGTCCATGCGGCGACGGTGATCGATCGCGCCGGGCTGGCGCCGGCCGCGCGGAACGCCCGCGCCACCGCCAGCCCGGCCAGCACGCCGTAGCAGCCGTCGAAGGCGCCGGCGCGGACCACGGTGTCGATGTGCGAGCCGATCATCAGCGGCCGCTGGCCGCCGTCGTCGGACGCCGCGCGCAGCGTGCCGAAGATATTGCCGATTTGGTCGATCCGCACCTCAAGATCGAGGTCGCGCATCCAGCTGACCAATAGATCGCGGCCGGCTTTGTCGGCGTCGCTGAGCGCCAGGCGGGTGCGCCCGCCCGCCGGGTCGCGGCCGAGGTCGCCGAGCTGGCGGAGCTGGGCCAGCAGCGTGGCGCCGTCCAGGCGGAGGCGCGGCGAATGTGGGTTCATAGGGTGACTCCTTGCGCTAGCCGGTTCGTGTGGTGTAATACTACTGCGCCCGGCGGGATTGTTCAGCGCGTCGGAGGGCCGCCGGGCGCAATCGCGTTGCGCTCCGCCGGGCGCGGATGAAAGGGGATTGCATGGAGATCACGCCGCTGGACCGCCACGACCTGGCCATCCTCGCCGCCGTCCAGGAGGATGCGCGAATCGCCCAGAGCGAACTGGGGGAGCGCGTCCATCTGTCGGCGGCCGCCGTCAACCGGCGCCTCAAGCGCATGCGCGACGAGCAGGTGATCGAGAAATACGCGGCTGTCGTCGCGCCGGGCGCCGTGGGCTACGAGCTGACCATCATCGCCCTGGTCGAGGTCGAGCGCGAGCAAGCCGATCTGCTTGACGCGATGAAGCGGGCGTTCGCGGCCGCGCCGCAGATCCAGCAGTGCTACTACGTCGCCGGGGAGTGGGATTTCGCGCTCGTTGTCCTGGCCCGCGACATGGAGGACTACAACGATCTCACGCGCCGGCTCTTTTTCGCCAACAACAATGTGCGGCGCTTCAAGACCCTGGTCGCCATGGGCCGGGTCAAAACCGGCGCGGCGGTGCCGATTGAGTGAATCTCCGCGCCAGGCGGCTAGAGTTTGACCGGCTGATAGACCAGCGCGAGCGTCCCGGACGGGAGCGTTGCGCTGTCGACAAGCTTGAGCTTCGCCGAGGGCGTCCCGTCAGGAAAGAAGCGCCTGCCCCGGCCCATGATGAAAGGCTCGACCAAAAAACGATACTCATCGATCAGATCGGTCCCCATCAGCGATTGGACCAGGGTCGCGCTGCCGTCGATGATGATGTCTTTGCCTGGCTGCTGCTTGAGCTTGGCGATCTCCTCCGCCACATTGCCTGAGATGATCGTGGATTCTTGCCAGGGCGCGGCGGTGAGCGTCGTGGAGACCACATATTTGTGCATCCGGTTGAGAATCGGCCCGGGACCGTCGCCGGTTGTCTGGGTGGACCAGCCCGGCCACAGCATGTCGTAGGTGACCCGTCCGAGGAGATAGCTGTCGCCCTGCGCGTATTGCTCCGTGATGTAGGCCATTCGCTCGGGGCTGTTGGTGTTTTGCCACCAGTCGCCCATCGTGTCCGCG
>DASWWB010001106.1:0-1868 GCA_036406115.1 Herpetosiphonaceae bacterium | reverse complement strand
GGCGCGGTGGTGGCGAGCGCGGGGGCGGTCGGCGCGCCGCCGATCGGCACCGTGGTGGGCGCGAGCGGCGCGTCGACCCGGGCCTCCTGCCCGCAAGCCGCCAGCGCCAGACACACAAGCAGTGGCAATCGTCGCATCGAGATCATCTCCTTACCAGCCCCGGAAGGCGCCGGGGCGACGCGCGGCCCATTCCGCAGGGAGCGTTCCACGGAGACTTCAGCGCAGAGATTCGCGGCGAAAACCGCGCAGCCCGCGCAGTGGCCGCCGCGCCGCCGCCGTGGTGAAATCAGGCTACAGGTTTTTAACGATTTTTTACCATCGATCCCGGCGAGCCTCGCTCGCGACCTGCGGCAGTCGGCAAGGAACGCATCGGCAATCTTCGCAAAGGAGTTTGAGCAATGGCACGTTCTCATCGGCTCGGCGGCTCCGGGAGCCGCAATCGGCACTTCGCCGTACGGCGCATCTGCTGGCTCTGGATGGCGCTGCTGGCCAGTCTTTCGCCCGGCGCGGCGCACGGCGGCCAGCAGCGGCAAAGCGCCCCGGCGGTGCTGTGCGACGGGCGCACGCTCGACGGCGCGGCAGGCGCCGCCCGCCTGATCATCCGCGACACCAGCAACGTCATTATCCGCAACTGCGTTTTCCGCAATTTCACCCGCGATCCGATCGTGATCGAGCGCTCGTCGGACATTGTGATCGAAAACAGCCGCTTCGAGAACAATCGCACCACGACCGAGCGGCGCGACACCCACGGCGTCAACATTCCCGCCGAGGGCCAGCGCATCATCATCCGCAACAATGTGTTCGTCAACAATGGCGGCGACGGCGTGCAAATGGGCGACACGGCGGCTGAAGAAAATCGCGGCAACATCCGCGACATCCAGATCCTCAACAACACCTTCACCGTCACGGGCGACGACATCGGCGAAAACGGCGTCGACATCAAGCGCACCCATGGCGCGGTGCTGGTCGCCGGCAACACGATCCACGGCTTCCGGCCCTGCGAGCCGAGCCAGATGGGCTGCACCGGCGCGCCCGGCGAGGGCATCGTCGTCCACATGGGCGCCCAGGACGTGACGATCGAGCGCAACAAGATCTTCGACAACATCCACGGCATCTCGATCGGCGACGGCTTCATCCCGATCCCGCCGCGCAACATCCTGGTCCGCAACAACTGGATCTCGGGCAACCAGGGCCGGGCGATCAACATTTCGCGCGCCCACAGCGTGCGGCTGGTCAACAACACGCTGGTCAACAACGCCCGCCACCTGGCGATCAGCGAGACGCCGGTCAGCGGCGACGGCGTCTGCCTCAACAGCAACAATCTGTTCGCCGGCGGCCCGGCCCCCGACGCCGCCTGCGCCCCGCAGAGCAACCTGTACCACGCGGCGGCTGGCGCGGCGGCCTTCGCCAACCTGGCGGGCGGCGATTTCCACCTGACCGCCGCCTCGCCGGCCCTCAACCGCGGCCAGAGCCTGAGCCTGGTCCCGCAGGACTTCGACGGCCAGCCCCGCCCGAGTGGCCCGGCCGCCGACATCGGCGCCGACGAGCTGCCCGCCACGCCCTCGGATTGCATGACGGCGACGGCGGCGAGCTGGAAGACGGTCCCGCTGGCGGCGCCCCAGACCGGCACGTTTACCGTCGAGGGCACGCTGACGCCGCCCGTCGCAGCCACGTCCGGCGCCTTCGCCCTCGCTGCGAACACACCTGCGAGCGGCGCCTGGGCCGATCTGGCCGCGATCGTGCTGTTCGACGACCTGAGCGGCACGATCAAGGCCCGCGACGGCGCCGCCAACGTCGACGCCCCGGCGCCGCTCCGCTACCAGGCCGGCGCCGCCTACCGCATCCGCATGACCGTCAACGTCAGCGCC
>DASWWB010001105.1:0-6699 GCA_036406115.1 Herpetosiphonaceae bacterium | reverse complement strand
GGTATCCTTGGCGGTGGGAGTCATGGCATTCTCCTACGCTTGGGTGTGGTTACCACAAGTATAGGATGTCGGGCTCCCATTTTGCACCACTTTCAAACTACCACCGATGCCGCCGGTTCCACCGGCCGCAAGGCCACCTCGCAGGAGGATGATCGCATGTCTGACCAGCCCCGTTCGATCGACGCGCCGCCCATCGTCAATCGCTCCATGCCCCCAGGCAGTGTCGTGCCCGTCCTGCACTATCCCGATGTGCGCGCCGCCGTGACCTGGCTCTGCGCCACCTTTGGCTTTACCGAACGGCTGCGGATCGGCGCCCATCGCGCCCAGCTCCTCGTCGCCCCAGGGGCCGCTGTCGTCATTGCCCAGGGGGACGGCCCGACGAATCCACAGGATAGCCTGATGATCGTGGTCGCCCAGGTCGACCAGCACCATGCGCAGGTGGCCGCCCGCGGCGCCCAGATTGTGGCCCCGCCCCAGGATTTCCCATTTGGCGAGCGGCAATACACGGCGGCCGATCTGCGTGGCCGCCGATGGACCTTCTCCCAATCCCTCCGTGATGTGGCGCCTGATACGTGGGGCGGGGTGGTGCCGGAGGCGGAGGCGCCAGACCACCGCCCCTAGGCGCGGTGGGCGGCGGGACGCCCGAGCGGTCCGCTCCAGATTGACCCAAAGCACGCCATTGTGATCGTCCATCGTCTCGGCATCAGGGAGAGTTCGGGATGGGAACCCTACAACACCGCCCAGCGTTGCTAGGGGCAACGACGCCACCTCTTTGAACGGAGGCACTATGTATTCCACGCCGCCGCCATCGCCGTCTCAGCCATGGACCAATCGGCCGAGCATCTGGGCCGGGATTAGCCTCAGCTGCGGGCTCGTAATCCTGAGCGGGTGGATCCTGAGTACGATGCTCCCGATCCTTGCCTTCAGTATCGGGCCAGCGCTCCTCGCGGGTCTCTTGGCCCTCCTCACCTGGCACCGCGCCCGGGCTGTCACCCATTGGCTGGAAACCGCCGGCTTCTGGGGCGTGCTCGCCCTGGCCATGCTCACGCTGAGCATGATGCCCATAGTCACAAATCGGTTGCTCTATGGCGTCGGATAGGGTGGTCCTGGAGCGATCGTGGCGAGCCTGGCCGCGACCCGCCACGGGGAGCCCACACCCACCATCCACAGGGTCCGCTCCCGCAGCGAAGCCACGGCCGACGGTCATGTCGCATCGCGCCATGTCCCCGCGACCGTCACCCACAGCGGTCGATGATCGCTCAGCTGGCACCATGCCGCATAGTCGCCAATCCGCACATCCTGGAGCTGGGGAAGCCAGACCTGGGGCAGACAGCAATAATCGATATGGAACTCCTGCGCGCGCCCTCGGTACATGTGGAACGTCGGCGTCGTCTCGGCGCCCTGGGCCTCACCCGTCCAGGCGTGATAGGCGCTGCTGAGACCGTGCGTGGCCAGCTGCGCCAGCACCGCCGTGTGATTGCGGCCCGGCCGCTCAGCGTCCCAGCGCTGGTTGCTGTTCCAGTCGCCAACCACCACCGCTGGCGCCTCCGCCAGAAAGGCCGCATAGGTCGTCACCGCCCGGTACAGCTGGCCCACGTAGCTCTGCCCTTTCTGGCGATGGTGCTTGGTCCAGACCGCCAGCAGATTGAGATCAAATGCACCCCGCAGCCGGAGCGGCACGCAGAGCTGGATCGTGGGATCGTAGGCGGGGTCGACCGTCCAGGCGAGGGCATGCGGCGAGAGGACCAGCAGGCCCTTCTTGCCGCCATCGCCAAACCAGGCCTGGGTCGGAAATGGGGCGAGGGCCGGCGTCCCCGCCAGGCGCTCGGGCGGCTCGCACTCCTGGATAATCGCCAAATCGGGCCCATCAGCAAGCAGGGCGGCGGCTTTGTGGCGAAAGGCGCCCTGGCAATTCCAGGTGACGATCGTGAACGCCATCGCTCAGCGGAGGTGGGCGCGCAGCGCAGGAAGCGTCAGGACCGGCCGGGCGCGGTGGCGCATGCGATGGCAAGTCGCGCAGACAATCGCCAGGTCAGCCAGCCGGGTCCGCGTCGCTGGCTGGAGCGGCGCGATGGGCACGCGATGGTGACACGCACCCCGTCCCTGACCAAGCAGATTCGAGCAGGCTGGGACGTCAAAGGGGCCGGCCGCACCGGCGCGACAGGTGGTGCGCTCCAGCACCTGCCGCTGCTTCGTCGCCACCAGCGTCTGATTGCGCCCGCCCAGGTGATGGGCCGCCGGCGTGCCGTGGCATGCTGGGCCAACCTCACCGCCTGGAGCGAAACTCCACGACCGCCGTTGGCGGCAGCGCAGGATCAACCGCGCAGTGGGACTATCACCCAAGCGCCCCTCCACAATATTTGCAAAACGCCGCATCAGCGTCATGCCCTTCCCGGCCGCACACCAGACACGCCTGGTTGGACAGCGGGCGCGGCCGGGTCAGCTCCATGGTCACGATGCCCGTGGGAATGGCGATAATCGCATAGCCCAAGAGCATCACCACCGAGGCCAGCATCTGGCCCAGCCCGGTTTTCGGCGCCAGGTCGCCATAGCCGACGGTGGTCAGCGTCACCACCGCCCAGTACATGCTCACTGGAATATTTGTGAAGCCGTGGGCCTCCCCTTCCACCACATACATACTCGCCCCAATGATGATGACCAAAATGAGCACCGTCACCAAGAAGACACTGATTTTGCGCCAGCTGGCCACCAGCGCCCGCTGCAGCATCCGGCCTTCATGCAGGAATTCGACCAGTTTCAGGATGCGAAAGACCCGCAGCAGCCGCACCATGCGGATCACCAGCAAATACTGCGTGCCAGGGATCAGCAGACTCAGGTAGCTTGGCAGGAGCGCCAACAGGTCCACGATTCCAAAGAAACTGGTGGCATAGCGTCCCGGCTGCTGCACGCTCAGCAGGCGTAGGCCGTATTCCAGGCTGAAGAGCAGGGTAAACCCCCACTCCAGACCGAGCAACAGCGGCCCATAGCTCGTCCGGATTCCCGCGACACTGTCCAGAATCACCGTGATGACACTGAGCGTAATCGTGACCAGCAGACACAGATCAAAGGCTTTTCCGGCGCGGGTCTCCGATTCAAAAATGACTTCGTGGAGCTGGTGTTTCCACGGGGGAAGCGACGACGGTGGTCCAGTGGATGCCATGGGGAATCCTCGCTACACGGCCCCCGGCTCTCCGTCCGCCGGGGGCGCCGAGTCGTCCGACGGCGCGTCATGCGGGTCACGCTCGGCAGGTGTATCCTCCAGCCCGGCCGCCCGCCTGCTCGCCGCGCGCCGCTGGACCGTGAGAAAGTGATCCTGCACGGCCGTGCGCTGGGGGGTTGGGGCGGCGCGGGCCCGACGGGCGTTCGCCTCAGCATCCAGGGCGCGGCGCTCGCCAAGGACCCACACCACCATCATCGCACTGCCGCCCGCGCACACGGTGAGCTGGGCCACCTGGTGCGTCTCGGGCGGGAACGACTGGGCTTCGACCAGCACCAAGCCGCCAATGAACAGGGCGAGAATCAGATCAAGCAGCCAGCGACGCGGCCGCGCCCGTGGTTCGGGGCGACGCGGTGCGTGGTCGATGCGCAGGGTGGGGGGCGCCGGGACGATGCGCAGCCACCGCGCCATCCCGTGGGCCACCCACGGGGCGCAGATATGAGCAACAATGCCCACCAGCATGAGGCGGACCAGCAGCTCGCGGAGCACGCCCGCAGGCAGCGTCGGGGGCGGCAGGGCGGCATCCCACAGATACACCGCCCCGGCCACCAGCAGTGGGTAGACCCGCATCCGGCGAACGGCGGGCGGGCCGCCGAGCGAGAGCAGGCTGAGCAGCATGCCCTGGAGGCCAAGAATCAGCCAGCTCAGCTGGTGCCGATCAACCAGCAGGAGGCGCACCAGCACCAAGAGCACACTGCCCAGCACCAGGCCGCGCACGACCATGCCCCACCGGCCAGCGCGGCCCTGCGCATCAGTCAGCTGAGGCATGCAGCGCCTCCGTTGACGGTCGTCGTGTGCGCTGGTGATCGACCGCTGCACCAGGCCGAGTGCCGCTGGGCGGCGCGTGGCGAATCGACCGGTGGCTGATCGTAGTCTGGATAAGTGGTGGCTGTGGATCCACAGGCATCGCGTACCTCGCTCTCGCTGCTGGGCAGGCTGGGTGATGGCGTAACCCTAGCGGAGAACCGGCTCGGCGTCAACTCCGGGGCCGACCGGGACGCCTGGGTTCACGCTGCTGCCCGCAATGAACCCTCCGGAAGGCGCTCTCGGCCTAATGGCAAGGGCGGGCCGCCGCCCGGATGCATGGGAGACCACGTATGGACATCCAGATTACCCACCTCGTCAAACAGCATGGGACCTATCGCGCTCTCGACGATATTTCCCTCACGATCGGCGCGGGCATGTTCGGCTTGTTGGGGCCAAACGGGGCGGGCAAAACCACGCTGCTCCGCATTCTCACCACGCAGCTTGCCCCGACGGCCGGCACGGTTCTCGTCGGCGGGCTCGCCGGCGAGCGGGAGCCAGGCGCCATTCACCAGCACATCGGCTAAAACCATCAACGGCCCGCCGAATCGGGGCCGCTGATGGGAGAGAAGAGAGAGGAGAAGGTTTGACTTAAGTGTACACCCCAAAGCCCATCTCCGCAAATGAACGAATCCTGAAAGCGCATGACGCCACAATCAATACCCGCGCTAGGCTCTCCGCAGGGCTTGACAAACTGTAATCACTGTATATACTGAGTATATGGACATATACAGTGATATTATCATTTCGCGCGCCGACGGGCGGCCGATGTATCTCCAAATCATCGAGCAGATCAAGCAGCGCATCACGCTCGGGGACTGGCCGCCCGGCACCGAGCTGCCCTCGATCCGCCAGCTGGCCGTGGCGCTGCGAGTCAGCGTGATCACCGTCAAGCGGGCCTACTTCGACCTTGAGCGGGCTGGCGTGATCATCACCCAGCATGGCAAAGGCTCGGTGGTCGCGGCCAACGCGGATCTCGGATCGCGGCTGTGGGACGAGGAGCTGGCCGACCACCTCAGCCAAGCAGTCCGGCTGGCCGCCCTGCTCGGCCTGTCAACCGACGACCTGACCGACCGGCTGCGCGCAGCAGCCGCCCACCTAGCACAGGAGCTCTCATGACCGACCTCGCCGTTCGTTTTTCCGGCGTCGCCAAGCGCTACCCGCATTTCCATCTGGACCATATCAGCTTTGAGCTGCCCGCCGGCGGCATCATGGGCTTCATCGGCGCCAACGGCGCCGGCAAATCCACCACGATTCGCATTCTGCTCGGCCTGATCCACCAGGATCAGGGCACGGTCGAGGTGCTTGGCCGCCGCATGCCAGCGGATCAAGTGGCCGCCAAGCAGGAGATCGGCTTCGTCTCGGAGGATATGCGGCTCTACGGCGCAGCCACCCTGGCGTGGCACATGGCCTTTATCCGCTCAATCTACCCAACCTGGGACCAGGCCTACGCCGAGGAGCTGCTGCGGCGCTTTGATCTCACGGCGCGCCAGAAAATCAAGGGCATGTCGCATGGCCAGCGCGTCAAGGCGGCCCTGCTCCTGGTCTTGGCGCGGCGCCCGCGCCTGCTCGTGCTCGACGAGCCCACCACCGGCCTCGATCCCGTCTCGCGCCACGAGGTCCTGGGGGCGCTGATGGAAGTGCTGGCAGATGACCGGCGGACCATCCTTTTCTCATCCCACAACACCGCCGATATCGCCCAGATCTCCGATCAGATCACGTTTATTGACCGCGGCCAGATTATCACGTCGGGCGACAAGGACGCCTATCTGGAGCGCTGGCGCCGGCTGCGGATCGCCCAGCCGGACAGTGGCGCGCTGCCGTCGCTCCCCGGCGTGACCCGCGCCGCCGGCAGCGGCCGGCTGGCGGTCCTCACCACAGACCGCTATGATCCGGCCATGCCAGCCGCCTACGAAGCCGCCGGCGCAACTGTGATGGCGGTCGAGCCCTTGACCCTCGAGGAGATTTTCATCGCCACGGTGCAGCAGCGCAAGGAGGGGCTGGCAGTATGAATTACCCTATGATACGGCGCTTGATCCTCAAGGACTGGTATTTCAATCGCTGGAGCATCGCCGGCTATCTCGTGGCCGGGGCGCTGGCCCTGGCGGCCTGCGGCTTTGGCAATGACGTGGCCTTCAGCGCCGGCAGCATCATCCTGGTCTCCGCCCTGATCGCGGTTGGCATCCAGCTGACCGTGGTCACCGTGATCAACGAGCGCAAGGAGCACACCTTGCCCTTCGTGATGAGCCTGCCGATCTCGGCGACCGACTACACCACGGCGAAGATCTTGGCCAACGTGGTGATCTTCCTGGTCCCCTGGACGATCATGCTGATCGCGGCGGTGGCGGTCATCGCCAGCCGGGCGGCGATCCCCGACGGCATGATTCCGTTTGTCGTGATTATGTTGACCGAGATCCTGGTCAGCTCGTGCATCATCCTGGCCGTGGCGCTGATCACCGAGTCGCAGACCTGGATGATTGGCGCCGTGATCTGCGGCAACCTGTTTTTCCAGGCCTTTCTTTATTATGTCGCGCACCTGCCCAGCATCGCCCAGGCGATCACCACCGACAGCGCGGCCTGGAATGGCGCGGAGATCGCGCTGATCCTTGGCGAGATCGCGGTGCTTGGCGGAGTGCTCGGGCTCACGTTCTGGCTCCAAGCCAGAAAACGCGACTTTA
>DASWWB010001104.1:0-4179 GCA_036406115.1 Herpetosiphonaceae bacterium | reverse complement strand
CGCGGAGTAGCGCAGCAGCACAAAGACTAAGGGGGCGGCGGCGGCCAAGGCAATGGTATGCCTCAGACCGTCGCCGAACGTCTGATCGATGCCCAGCCACTGGCCGGCCCCGACCGCGGCGCCCAGCGCGATGCCGGCAAGCGCGTCGCGCCGATAGCCGCCGCGCCCTGCATAGGCCTGATAGGCGCTGGCGCCCGCCGCGAACAGCGCCGCGTTCAGCGCGAACTCGTTGATTGAAAACGGGCGGCTCTCCAGCGCCAGCTTCCGCCGTTCGGTCAGGCTGATCGCGAGGGCGGAAGCGACTGCGCCGCCGGCGGCTAGCGCGAGCCCTCCCGCCGGCGCGCCCCGCCCACGCGCCCGCGCGCCCAGGCCGCAGCCGAGGACCGCCGGCACATTTTGCACCAACTCCCACCAGAACACCCGCATCTCCATCGTTACTCCTTCCGCGCCTAGCCGTCTTGCATATAGTTGACATACAGCAGCACCGGCGCCGGCAGCACGGCCGCCGCCGCCACCACCGCCAGCGCGGGCGCCGCCGGCAGGGCCAAACTGTAACGCAGCGCCACCAGCACTGCGGGCACGACCAGCGCCAGCCCGGCGCCATAGAAAGCCAGCGCTTTCCGTTTGGTAAAAAAGAATTGCTCGCCCAGCATAAAATACTGGCTCCCGGCCAGCAGCAGCGCGAGCCCGCCGCCGACCACCAGATCAGCCCCGTACCCTCCGCGCTGGAAATACCAATACAGCGCAAGCCCGAACAGCCAGAACAGGCTCGCGTTGACGGCGAATTCCTTCCAATTGAACGCCGCGCCCTCGCGCAAGGAATCGAGCCAGCGCTCGCTCCACGAGATAAGCGCTGCCGAACAGGCGGCGGCGAGCATCAGGCACAGCGCGCGCTCGGCGAGCCCCCAGGACTGCTGGCGCAGGCCCGCATACACGCCAAGCAGCAGCGGCGCGTTCCGGGCAGCGATGATCGACAGCTTTACGGCGAGGCCGGCCATGGTTCCTCCGTTGCCGGGCGCCGGGCCGCCCTGGCGCGGCCCGGCGCCGCCACGCTACTCGACCGGCCCGGCCACGCCGACGACGGCCCGGTCCGGATCCAGGAAGGAGCGGGCGGCCTCGCGCACCGCCTCCAGCGACACGGCGCCGATGATCTCCGGGTACCGGCGCACATAGTCCAGGCCCAGGCCGTGGCGCTCGATGTTGAGGAGCATGCCGGCGATGCCGCTGTTGGCCTCCAGGCCGATCGCCAGGTTGCCGGTGAGATAGGCGACCGAGTCGCTGCGCTCCTCCTCGGTGATCCCCTCGTTGAGGAGGCGCTCGACCTCCTCGCGGATGCCGCCCAGGGCTTTGTCGATGCTGGCGGGATTGACGCCGGCGGCGATGAACCAGGGGCCGGCGCCCAGGTCGGCGTCGAGCGAGCTGTAGGCGTAGTAGGCCAGGCCCAGCCTGTCGCGGACATTCTCGCCCAGCCGGCCCATCAGGCCAAGCTGGCCAAGCACAAGGTTGGCGAGCATGGCGGCGTAGTAGCGGTCGTCGCCGCGGGCCACGCCCGGCACCGCCCACACGATGTCCGACTGCGTCTTGCCCGCCACCGGCAGGCGGCGCTGCTGGCCGGACTGGGGCAGCGCGACCGCAGGCACCGCCTGCGAGGGCGGCTCGCCGGCGCCTTGCCAATCGCCAAACCAGCGCTCGATCTCAGCCAGGATCGCCGCCGGGTCGATGTCGCCCACCACCGCGATTCGAGTGGCGGCGGGGTGGTAGCGGGCGGCGAAAGCGGCCAAATCCTCGCGGCTGATCGCCTCAATCGTCGCCGGCGTGCCCAGCGGCTGGCGGCTGTAGGGATGGTCGGCGGGGAACAGCGCCTCGCGCACCGCCCGCGACGCCACGGCCCGCGTGTCCTGGGCCTCCTGGCGCAGGCGGGTGGCGAACTGGGCGCGCAGCCGCTCGACCTCCTGCTCGGGGAACACCGGGTTGCGGATCATATCGGCCAGGATTTCCAGGACCAGGCCGCTGTCCTCGGTCAGGGCGCGGCCGCCGAAGCTGGTCTGGTGGCGACCGGCGCTGGCGTTGACGCTGCACCCGAGGCTCTCAGTGGTGTCGGTGATGTCGTGGAACGAGCGGCTGGCGGTGCCGCGGATCAGGGCGGCGGCGGCGAAGACCGCCAGGCCGTTTTTCTCGGCCGGCTCGTGGATCTGGCCGAGGCCGATCTCGCCCGCCACGCTGACCGTCGGGCTGCTGGCGTTGCGCTGGAGCAGCACGACCAGCCCGTTGGGCAGCACGTGGCGGCTGGCCTCGCCCTCGGGCAGCGCGCCGCCGTCGCCCAGCGCGTGGTCGAAGCTGACGCCGGTGTAGAAACTGGGGCGGAAGGCCGCCGCACCCAGAGGGTCCCCGGGCTTGGCGCCGTCCCCGGTCTCGGCGGTGGGCGTGAAGTGGCCGACCGTGCGGCTGCGCGGGCCGAAATACTGCTCGGCGACGCGCTGCACGTCGGCGGGCTGGACGGCGGCGATGTCGTCGAGCAGGGTGTCGAGGCGGGTGTGGCGGTCGAGCAGCTCCCACATGCCGAGGGTCAGGGCCTGGTTGGTGATGCGCTCGGTGCTGTAGGCGAACTGGGCGCGCATCTGGCGCTGCACTTTCTCCAGCTCGGATTGGCTGATCGGCTCGCCCCGCAGCTTGTCGACCTCGGCCAGCAGCGCCTGCTCGACCTGGGCCGGCGTGCGGTCGGGGCGCACGGTGGCGCTCAGCTCGAAAAGATAGGGATCGATCGTGCCCATGTAGGACGACGAGGCGTCGGCGGCCAGCTCGCCCTCGACCAGCGCCCGGTACAGGCGGGCGGAGCGGTTGGTCTGGGCGCCGCCGCCGAAGAACGAGGGCGGCTTGCCGCCGGACAGCACCGCGTCCAGCACGGTCAGGGCGGCGAAATCGGCGGAGCGGGCGTTGGGTGCGTGGTAGGCGATCTGGACGTAGGCCGAGGCGCCCGGGCGCTCGACGACGACCCGCCGCTCGCCCTGCTGCTCGGGCTCCTCGCCGCGCACCTCGGGCAGCGCCGGGCCGGCGGGGATCGGGCCGTACAGCTCCTCGACCTCGCGCATCACGCTTTCTGTGTTAAAATCGCCGACCAGCACCAGCACCGCGTTGTTGGGGGCGTAAAAGGTCTGGTAGTGGCTGTAGAGATCCTCGCGGGTCATGGCCCGGAGATCGCTTTTCCAGCCGATCACGCCGTTGCGGTAGGGATGGACCTTGAAGGCGGTGGCGCGCAGCTCCTCGTCCAGCCAGAACAGCGGGCTATTCTCATTGCCCTCGCGCTCTGAGATAATCACCGTGCGCTCGGAGGCGACTTCGGCGGGATCGAACAGCGAGTTGACCATGCGATCGGCCTCGATCTGCAAGCCGAGCCGGAGCCGGTCCGACGGCAAGGTTTCGTAGTAGGCCGTGTAGTCAATCCAAGTGAAGCCATTGAAGGTGCCGCCGTTGCGGGCGATCGTGGCGTCGAAGGCGCCCTTGGGCATGCGCTCGGTGCCCTTGAACAGCATATGCTCGCACCAGTGCGAGATGCCCGAAATCCCGACCCGCTCGTTGCGGCCGCCGACCCGGTACCAGATCCAGCAGGTGGCAATCGGCGCCGAGTGGACCTCGCGGGTCAGCACGGTCAGGCCGTTGGGAAGACGGAACTCATTGGTGGTGAGGGACATCTGTGAGGCCTCCTGTCGTTGCGGAGAATCCCCTCAATTATACGCCGATTGACCGGCGGCGGCGGGATCGAATCGCGTGTTGCAGCGCTGCAACAATTGGTAACAACCCGTCGTCCCACTCGTAGCGCGACCCATGCAAAGCTGTGAACAAGGAGGAAGCCATGCCCCTGGATTATACCGAGCAGGACACCGAACGCGCCCGCCAGCAGGAGCGCGCCGCCGCCGCCGGCCAGCCGCTCGCCACCGGATACGCAGTCCCGAGCTACCAGACCCCAGCCGACGCCCAGGGCACCCCGCGCGACACCCTGACCGCCGGCGCGCTGATCGCGATCGGCGCCGTGATGCTGCTGAGCGGGCGCATGCCCGGCAGCGGCGAGATCACCGCCGGCCTCATCCTGCTCACGATCGCCAGCGGCTTCCTCTTCTTCGCTTTCTGGCAGCGGATCTACGGCCTGATGATCCCCGGCTCCATCCTGGCCGGACTGAGCGT
>DASWWB010001103.1:0-1846 GCA_036406115.1 Herpetosiphonaceae bacterium | reverse complement strand
GAGCGTCATCGTCAGCGGCTGCTCCACCCGGGCGCCGGGCGCCACCTCAAGCGGGCCGAGGCTGTCCAGCGCCCCGGCCGGCCCGCTGGCCTGGATGCGCACGCGCTCGGCGGCGGCGGTCCGGTTGTTGACGCCGACAGTCACCGGGAACGGCTGGCCGGGCGCGACGGCGCGCGGATAGTCTTCGGCCAGGCCGGCGCTACCGAGCGCATAGAACTCAAGCGTCTCGGACGAACGATCGGGCTGGCGCAGGGTCAGCAGCGTCAGCGCGAGGGCGGCGGCAACCAGCCCGGTGGCGCCGAACGCCAGCCAGCGGCCGGGCCGGCCGGCGGCGCCCAGAGCGTTCCCGACAGCCGGCTGCTCCGGCGGCTCGCGGCGCCAGCGCCGAGCCAGCGCCAGCAGGCTGAACAGCGTGGTCACGGCGAACAGGCTGAGCGCGATCGGCCATGGCCGCAGCCCCCAGGGCAGGGCGTTCAGCGCCAGACTGATCAGCGGCAGCAGCGCCAGGCTCAGACCGATGCTCAGCGACAGCCGCGCCGGCCGGTCGAGCGTGGCGTCGCCGCCGAACAGGGCCGCCATGCAGGCGTAGCCCGGCACGAACAGCACCATCGCCAGGCCGACAACCAGCCGCAGCGGCTGGGCGGGCAGGAGCTGGAAGGCCAGGCCGGCGGCAGCCGCCGCCACGCACGCCAGCAGATCGAGATTGGAACGAAACCATTGTCGCATAGGGTGTGGCTTTCTATTCGCCCGCCGCCCCGGCCGGCGCCAGGGCGCGCTGATAGGCTCCCCAGACCGCCTCGGCGGCCCGGTGCCAGTGGAATCGGGCCGCCTGCGCCAGGCCGCGGGCGCGCAGCTCGGCGCGCAGCTCCTCGTCGCCGCAGATCCGTGCGATCGCCGCCGCCAGCGCGCGCGGGTCGAGCGGGTCGATCAGCAGCGCCGCGTCGCCGGCGACCTCCGGCAGCGACGAGGTGTCGGAGGTCACGACCGGCGTCCCGCAGGCCATCGCCTCCAGCGGCGGCAGGCCGAAGCCCTCATACAGCGACGGGAAGACAAAGGCCCGCGCCGCGCTGTAGAGCGCCGGCAGATCCTCGTCGGCGAGGTAGCCGGTCCAGACCACGTCGGCGGCCAGATCGAGTCGATCGTAGGTCGCCTCCAGCTCGGCGGTCTGCCACTGCTTGGCGCCGCCCATCACCAGCTTCAGGCCTGGCAGCCGCTCGCGGACCAGGGCGAAGGCCTCGAACAGCCGGGCGATGTTTTTGCGGCCGTTGATGCTGCCGACATACAGCACAAACGGCTGCTCCAGCCCGTAGCGCCGCAGAACCGCGTCAATCGCCGCCGGGCCGGCGGGCCGGAAGCGCTCGTTGATCCCGCAATGCACGACCTCGACCAGTTCCTGCTTGAGCGGCAGGTAGCGGAGGAGATCGCGCCGCGAGTGGGCGCTGTCGGTCAGGACCCGGTCGGCGCGCCGCAGCACCCGCGGCAGCATCAGCCGGTAGCGCCAGGTGTCGAGGGCGGCTTGCTGCTCGGGATAGACAAAAGCGAAGGCGTCGTGGATCGTCACCAGGTGGCGGGTGGCTGGATGGGCGGCGGCGAACGGCGCGATGCCGTTGGGATCGTGAATCACATCCAGCTTGAGGCGGCGGGCGGCTCGCCGCAGCGCCAGGTTGCCGGCGGTCATCAGCGCCGGCAGCAGGTGGCAGCCGCGCAGGTGATGGGTCTCGAACCGCCGCCAAAGCCCGCGCGGATCGGCGCGCTCGCTGCTCAGCAGCACGATCTCGGCGCCCGGCGCCGCGCTGGGGGCGGTGGCGGCCAGCCCGTCGAGCAGCTCCAGGGCGTAGCGGCCGAT
>DASWWB010001102.1:0-2194 GCA_036406115.1 Herpetosiphonaceae bacterium | reverse complement strand
CTCGACCACGGCGCCATGGCCCAGCGCGCCGGGGTGGCGCGCCGTCACATCCAGCAGCACGTGCTGGGGGTCGCCTGCCGCATGGAGCGCCGCCAGCGCCAGCTCGGGCGCGGTCTCCGCCTCCAGCCCGCCGGACAGCGGCAGCAGCGCCACCCCGGCGGCGACCGGCACCACCGGGCAGCCCAGGTCGCGGACGCGCGCCCCCAGCGCCGCCTCGCGCTCGGCGGCATAGCGCAGCGACTCCTGGAGCGCCTCCCGCTCCAGCGCGATCGCCAGGAAGCCGCAGCACGTCTCCAAGCTGTTGACGCTGCTATCCTCCAGCCAGGGATCGTTGGAGATCAGCGGGCCGGCGACCGCCAGCAGGCCCCAATCGCGCTCCGGCGTGGCGACGCGCAGGATCAGCCAGGTCATGCCGGAGCCCGGGGACGCGCCCCCGGCGGACCGCTTGCCAGCGGCCAGGCGCTCGATCGGCGGGAATTGGGCCGGGTCGGCGGTGGTTCCCAGGCGCAGCAGATTGGGGCCGGAGCGCTGGTAGGAGCCGGCGATGCTCAGCAGGGGCGGATCGCCAGGCGGCCCCCACAGCCCCAGGCAGCCCAGCTCCAGCTGGGTCTCGGCCAGCCAGTCCAGGTGCTGGGGCGCGCCCTGGAGCAGCTGGCGGCTGATCGCGTACTGGCCGTGCAGCACCTCGCCCAGCGTGCGGCCGGCGGCGGCCTGGCGCCGCCGGTACGAGCGCATCGCCTCGACCTGGAGCTGATCGATCAGCGCCGCCAGCCGCTCGCGGACCGCCCCGGCGTCCGGCCTGCCGTCGCACGCAGCCCCGCCGGCCTGTTCGACAATCCGCAGCATCGCCACCAGAATCTCGGCGTTCGCGTGCAGAATCGGCGGCGAGGCGAAAATCGCCTGGAGCTGGCGGTGATCGGCGGCCGGGGCGGGCCCATCGATCGCCGCCGCGACCATCCGCACCAAGCTATCGACCTCGGGCCAGAGCTGGGAGGGCGGCGCGTCGGCGGGCAGCGCCGGCAGCAGCGCCCCGGCCAATTGGCGGGCCAGATCATCTTGCCAGAACGGGCCGGGCGCAGCCGCCGGTCCGGGCGGGTCGTGCCGGGGCGCCGCGTGCCGGCCGCTCGACTCGCGCGCCACCAGCGTCGTCGGAATCAGGCGCGGCGCGTCCGGCGCGGGCTGGCCCGCCAGCAGCTCGACCAGCAGGCGGGCGGCGGAGGCCCCCAGCTCCTCGCAGTCCTGGCGGACCGTCGAGAGCGGCGGATTGGCCGCCTGGGCCTCGGGAATATCATCGAACCCCACCAGCGCGGCGTCTTCGGGGATGCGATAGCCGCGGGCTTGCAGCTCGCGCAGCATGCCGATCGCCGTCCAGTCGTTGCCGGCCAGCGCCGCCGTCCACGGGCGACCTGCCAGCTGGCGGGCCGCCGCCACGCCGTCGTCGGCGAGCGGACTGCCGGTGAGCGCCACCAGCGCCGGGTCGAACGGGATGCCGCGCGCCGCCAGCACGGCCCGATAGGTCTCGTAGCGCTCGGCGATGTCGCCGATCGAAACATCGCCGGCGAAGGCGATGTGGCGGTGCCCTTGATCCAGCAGGTGCAGCAGGGCGGCCTCGGCGCCGCCGCGATTGTCGGGCAGCACCGCCGGGAAGGCGCCGGATGGATGCAGGCAGCTGATCGTCACAATCGGCTTGCCCTGGAGCGCGAGCCGCTCGATCCCGTCGAGGTAGGTCAGCACCAGCCAGCCGTCGATGTGGCGGCGGGCGACCCCGGTCGCCGCCGCGTGCTCGGGCGTGCCATGGACCACCACCAGGTCAAGCTGGTGCTGGCGCGCGATCCGCTGGATCCCGCGCACCACCTGCTCGAAGAACCGGCCGCTGATAAAACTGGTCGCCAATCCGATCGCTGGTCGCCGCACCATACGCACAGCCCTTTCCTGCTTCGCCATCCGCCTAGAGTATAGCCGGAACGGGAGGCGATACAGTTCAAACATAATTTAAAGTCCATGATATGATCATGCCCCAGTTGCTAGCGGGCCAGCCCTGGGCAGCGGAGCCCGGCCGGGCGGCACCGCGCTAGCGCCTGCGAGACATCATGGACACGCCACACGCCATCCAACCAGACTCCGCCGCCCCCTGGGACGAGGAGCATGTCAAAGCGCTGCTGCGCTTTCCGCGCCACCCGCTGCGGCTGGTCCA
>DASWWB010001101.1:0-1927 GCA_036406115.1 Herpetosiphonaceae bacterium | reverse complement strand
CGGCGATGTCCTCCAGCCGCCGTTCTACCGGGTCGGCACCGGCGAGCTGACGATGGTCGCCGCCCGCCGCCTGGCCAGCCCGGCCGGCGCGCCGGTCGCCGTGCTGGCCGGCTACCTGGACCTCGACGTGCTGTCGGATCTGATGCTTGAGCGCAACGGCCTGGGCGCGAGCGGCGAAACCTATCTGGTGAGCCTGGAGAGCAACTATCTGCTCACGCCCAGCCGCTTCGAGGGCTACCCGCTGACCAGGGCCTACCGCAGCGAGGGCATCGACCGGGCGCTGGGCGGCGCGGACGGCGAGGGCAGCTACGCGAACTATCGCCAGCCCGCCGCGACGGTCCTGGGCGTCTATCGCTGGATGCCGGAGCTTCAGGCCGGGTTGCTGTCGGAGATCGAGAGCGCCGAGGCGCTGTCCGGCCAGCGCCGGGCGCGCGATCTGAGCATCGGCCTGGGCGCGCTGACCCTGCTGTTCGCGGTGACGCTGGGCCTGTGGCAGGCGGCGCGGATCGCCCGGCCCATCCTGGCCATGAACGCCGGCGCCGCCCGGGTCGCCGCCGGCAATTTGAGCCAGCCGGTGGTGGTGCGGCGCCGCAACGAGCTGGGCGCGCTGGCCAAATCCTTCAACCATATGACCGAGCAGCTGCGCCAGACCCAGGAGGGGCTGGAGCAGCGGGTCGCCGAGCGGACCGCCGAGCTGGCCCAGTCGCTTGATCAGCGCGAGCGGCTGCTGCTCGACCTGCGCGACTCGCTGGCGGCCCGCGAGCAGCTCAGCGCGACCATCCGCGCGCTCTCCAGCCCGGTCCTGCCGCTGCTCGAAGGGCTGGTGGTGATGCCGCTGGTCGGCGAGATCGATGCCGCCCGCTCGGCGGCGCTGGTCGAGTCGCTGCTGCACGCGATCGAGAGCCAGCGCGCCAAGATGGCGATCATCGATGTGACCGGCGTGCCGCTGGTCGACACCCACATCGCGGCGGCGCTGCTCCAGGCGGCGCGGGCGGCCCGGCTGCTCGGCGCCCAGCCCATCCTGGCCGGCGTGCGGCCCGAGCTGGCCGAGACGATCGTCAGCCTTGGCTTGGATCTCTCGGAGCTGCAATCGTATCCTGATTTGCGCGGCGCCGTCAGCTACGCCCTGGCCCGGGGCCGATCGGCTCAGCGGCTGCCCAGGTAAAGCAGCAGGAGCGCCAGGAGCGCGAACGGCACCATGGCAATCATCAGCATGATCGCGATGTCGAGCAGCGCCACCAGCCAGTCTTTGCCAGTGCCTTGCTCCCGCACCACCCAGCTCATCCGCTGGCGAAGCGTGCTGCGATGGCGCGGCGATTGGCCCCGCTGGACGACTGTCACGCCTAACACGCCGCTCAGCCAGCGGGCGATGGCCGGCCGGCCCGCGCTGAACATCGCCTGGTAGAACACGATCAGCAGCGCGAAGCCGATCGCCGCGCCGACCACCGCCACCGCCATTCTCGGCAGATCTCGGAGTAGCAGCTCGCGCTGGCGCGGATTGGTGAACGCCGGCACGGCGAAGCCGAAGATCGAAAAGCCCGTCACCACCACGAAGACGATCAGAAACAGCTTGCGCGCCTGGGCCAGATTGAACGGCTGCTGGCCATCGGCCAGCGCGGGCTGCTGGCTGGCGCGGCCCTCCCCCTGCCAGCGCGGATCCTCCCGCCAGGCGCGATCGCCGCGCGAAGCCGCCTGGAACAGGCCGACGGCGGCTTCGCGCGGCACCAGGCCCAGCGTGCGGTGCGCGTCCGGCGTCACGTGCTCGACCAGCAGTTGGCCGGGCCGCTCCTCAAGCGTCTGGAGGAAATGCTCCTCGTCCTCCAGCTCCAGCACGACGAACTCATCGAATGCCGCCAGGCTGGCGGCGATCTGCTCCGGCGACGGATGCGTGATCTGGCGGGTCTGGTCGATGATCAGTTTCACGGGC
>DASWWB010001100.1:0-2293 GCA_036406115.1 Herpetosiphonaceae bacterium | reverse complement strand
GTGGCGCGCTGCTGCTGGTGCTGCGATCGGTGCGCGAGGCGCATCTGCCGCTGGCGCTGGTGGTGGTTATCGGCGTGATCGCCTGCGACCTGGCGCTGGTGGTTCGGGTGGCGGAGCAGGGGCCGCTGGCGATGACCATGGGCAATTGGCTGCCGCCGTTCGGCATCAGCTTTGTCGCCGACCTGATGGGCGCGAGTTTCGCGCTGGTCGCGGCCGTGGTGACGCTGGCAGTGCTGATCTATCTTCAAATGGATGCGCCGGACCGGGCCAAGCGAGATGGACTTCATGCGCTGGTGCTGCTGCTGCTCGGCGGCGTGAGCGGCAGTTTCCTCACCGGCGACCTCTTCAACCTCTATGTGTGGTTCGAGGTGATGCTGATCGGGAGCTTCGGGCTGATGGTGCTCGGCGGCCGGGACCTGCAACTCGATGGCACGGTGAAGTACGGCTTTCTCAATTTCCTCGCCACGACCTTCTTCCTCCTCGGGCTGGGGCTGCTTTACGGCCTCACCGGCACGCTCAACATGGCCGATCTGATGCAGGCGGCGGGCCAAGCGAACCCAGCGGCCATGGCCTCGGTGGCGGCGATCTTCCTCCTCGCCTTCGGCATGAAGGCGGCGGCGTTCCCGGTGAATGCCTGGCTGCCGGCAAGCTACCACACGCCGCCTGCGGCGATCTCGGCACTGCTGGCGGGACTGCTGACCAAGGTCGGCGTCTACGCGCTGTTGCGCACGCTGGTGGCGCTGCTGCCGGCGAGCCGCGAGGTGCTGGACCCGGTGCTGACCACGATTGCGGCGCTGACGCTGGTGATCGCGCCGCTGGGCGCCATTGCCGAGACGCATCTGCGGCGGGCGCTGGGCTTCCTCATCATCGGCGGTATTGGCGCCACCATTGCCGGCATGGCATTGCCGACCGCGCAGGGGATCGGCGGCAGCGCCCTCTATATCCTCCACGCCATGGTGACGATGACCGCGCTCTACCTGACGGCGGGGCTGGTGGAGAAACTCACCGGCGAGACCGACACGACCAGGATGGGCGGGCTCTATGCGGCGGCGAGCTGGCCCTCGATCCTGTTCCTGATGCTCGTGCTCGCCGTTGCCGGCGTGCCGCCGCTGCTCGGCTTCTGGCCCAAGCTGCTGCTGCTCGAAGCCGGCTTCGACCAGAGCGGCGTGGTCACCGGGACCATCGACTGGGGCGCGCTGCTGCTGACCGGGGCGCTGCTGCTCAATGCGCTGCTGACGCTGATCGCCGGATCGCGCCTCTGGTCGCACATCTTCTGGCGGGCGGGTCCGGACGGGCCGATGGCGGAGACGCCGAACCCGAACCTCAAGCGGCTGACGCGTCGCGAGGTCTGGCTCGGACTGGTGCCGACGGCGCTGCTGACGGCGCTGGTGCTGGCGGCCGCATTCGTGCCCGATCTGCTGTTCCGGCTGGCCGATAGTGCAGCGCGCGACCTGCTGACGCCGGCGCTCTATGTGGAGGCGGTAGGGCTCGGATGAATCTGGCGCTGCTGATCATCGTCATCGCCCTGGGCTGGTGCGCCGCCACCGGCTCGTTCTCGCTGGGCAACCTGCTTTTCGGTGCGCTGCTGGCGGGCGTGGCCTTCTACTTTGTGCGCCGGAAGGTCGGCGGCACCGGGTACTGGCGGCGAACGCTGCACATCGTGGCGTTGATCTGGCTGTTCATCAAGGAACTGCTGCTCAGCGCCATCCGCGTCGGTATCCTGGTGCTGCGGCCCGATCTCAGGAGCCGGCTGCGGCCCCAGATGATCGACTACCCGCTGACCGTGGAGAGCGACGTCGAGATCACGCTCCTCGCCAACCTCATCACGCTGACGCCGGGGACGCTGAGCGTTGATGTTTCGGACGACCGCAAGGTGCTGACGATCCATGCCATCGACGTGCCCGATCGCGAAGCGCTGGTGCGCGAAATCCGCGAGGGCTTCGAGCGTGCGGTCGCGAGGGCGTGCCGATGAGTGGGAGCGTGATCATCGTCTGGGCCTGCTGGATCGGCCTCGCCTGCCACAGCCTGGGGCTGCTGCTGACCCTCGTGCGGCTCATCCGCGGGCCGACGCTGCCCGACCGGATCCTGGCGCTCGATCTCATCACCACGCTGGGCATCGGCTTCGTCGTGCTGGTGGCGATCCTCACCGGTTTCCACCTCTATCTGGACATCGCCATCGCGCTGGGACTGGTCGGCTTTCTCTCGACGGTGGCGCTGGCGCGATATGTCTTGAAGCGTGCGGAGGCGGGTCGATGATCAGCGAGATTTTCGCCTGGATCGCGGCGCTGGCGAT
>DASWWB010001099.1:0-2137 GCA_036406115.1 Herpetosiphonaceae bacterium | reverse complement strand
CCGGGCGGCGGCCTGGCAGAGCTGGCTGGCGATCGCGGGCTGCGCGCTGACCGCCGGCGGCTGGCTGGCCCTGGCGGCCGGGGCGCCTGGAGCCCGCTTCCTGCTGCTCGGCGGGAGCGGGCTCCAGGCCGCCGCCGCCGCGCTGTTCGGCGGGCTGATGCTGGCGACGATCCAGCGGCGGCAGCGCTCTCAGCCAATCGCGCTCCGGCTCTGATTTGCGCCGGCCATGGCATCGCCTGCGCTGTCTTCCCCGCAGATGCTTCGCTGGCAGCCGGGATCGAATCTCATTACAGCGTCGCGGGCTTTGGCTCGCTGCCGATGCTAGCCGCGGCGCTCCACGGCCTCTTGCAGCCGCGGCGCGACGATCCATGCCGCGCGCTCGGCCGGCAGCTCGGCGAGCGTGCGGGCGACGGCTGCTGAGATGCCGCTCAGGATGGTCTCGGCGCCGAGCAGGCGAAAGGCCCGCGCCATCCGCGCCAGCGCCCCGGCGGCGGCCAGATCGACGCCCCGCGCCCCGGTGAGATCCAGAATGACCGTCCGGGCCTGGGCAGCCGCGACGGCGTCCAGGGCGACCGCCTGCATGCGCGCCAGCCGGTCCGGCGTCAGCTGGCCGATCAGCGGCATGACCAGCGTCCCGGCGGCGACGGTCAGAATCGGCGCGTCCAGGTCGTCGACCAGGGCCAGCAGCCGCTGCTGCTCCGCCGTCTGGGCCTGGAGCTGGGCGAGGGTCGCGGCCTGGCTGGCGGCGAGCTGGCCGGCCTCGCGCTCGGCGGCGGCCATGGCGGCCATGCTGGTCCGCAGCGAGCCGACGAAGGTCTGGATCAGGAGCCAGCTGACGCCCAGCATCAGCGAGATCGCCGCGACCATTGCGATCAACCGCCCCGGCAGATCCGCCGCCGGCCGGGCCAGGCGCGCCGCGCCGCTCTGCTCCAGGGCGACAAGCGCGCCGTAGGCCAGCAGCAGCAGGCCGCTCACCGCCAGCGTCGCCCGTCTGCCCGCGAGCAGCATGGAGACTAGGATCGGCAGGCACAGCAGGCCGATGCCGACCTGGATTGTGCCCTGCGCCATCAGCGCCGGCAGGGCGGCGAGAAACAGAATAACGCCGCCGGCCGCCGCGTCCAGCAGCCGCAGCCGCAGCGCCAGGCAGCTGCCGAGCCAAACCAGCCCCAGCACGACGACCGGCCCGGCGTAGGATTGGGCGGTCGGCCGGCCGACCGCGAAGCCGACCCCCACCGCGCAGGCCATCAGCCCCACGAAGCTCCCGGCGCCCAGCAAAAAGCGGCGCAGGAACAGCTCGCGGCGCGCCTGTTCGGGATCGGCTGCCAGCGGGCGCAGGACGGACGCAAGCCAGTGGCGCATGGAACCTCCTCGGGGCGTTGTGCGACGAAACCAAGACGCTGCTATCATAGCACCGCTGCCGCCGCTGCGGTGCGGGCGGCGGCCCGGGGCGCGGCGCGCAAGGAGATGATTCAATGGCCAAGGAACGCATGCTGGTGGTGGGCGGGGGTGTGATGGGCCTGGCGGCGGCCTATCACCTGTGCCGCGCCGGCCATCCCGTCACGCTGCTGGAGCAGTTTGCGCCCGGCCACGCCCGCGGCAGCTCGCACGGGCCGTCGCGGATCATCCGCTACGCCTACGATGATCCGCGCTACGTCGAGCTGATGGCCCACGCCTACGCGCTCTGGCACGCGCTGGAGCGCGACACCGGCCGCCAGGTGCTGTGGCCCGCCGGCGGCCTCGATTTCGCGCCCGCCGACAATCAAAGCTTGCGCCAGACCAGCGCGGCCCTCGCGGCGGCCGGCACCGCCCACGAGCTGCTGGGCGCCGCCGAGCTGCGCGCCCGCTTCCCCCAGTTCCAGCTCCCCGCGCAGACCGTCGGCATCTACCAGGCCGACGCCGGAATTTTGGCCGCCGACCAGATTGTGCGCCTGCTGGCCGATGAAGTGTCGCGCCTGGGCGGCGAGATCCGCACCCAGACCCCGGCGACCGCGATCACGGCCGGCGCCGGCGGGGTGGTCGTTGACACGCCCGGCGGCGCCTGCCGCGCGGACCGCCTGGTGCTCGCCGCCGGCTCCTGGGCCGACGCGCTGCTGGCGCCGCTGGGCATCGCCCTGCCGCTCCGGGTGCAGCACGAGCA
>DASWWB010001098.1:0-2142 GCA_036406115.1 Herpetosiphonaceae bacterium | reverse complement strand
CGACCAGCAGCTCGGGGCCGGCGGAGGAGACATAGACCAGATCATCGACCTGCTGGGCGTTGACGTAGTTGGCGGTCGGCGGCGCCAGGTCCGGCAGCGAGGAGACGCCGTAGCGCGACTCGACGGCGGCCAGCAGCGCTTCCCAGGTGCAATCGACGCCGTTGCGGCGGCAGCGGTCGCCGCCATTGCCGTTGCCGTTGTTCTCGCCGGGATCGGCGTAGAGCTGGGCGTCCGAGCCGAAACCGGTGAAGCCGGCCGAGGCGAAGGTAAAGGTGCCGAAAGTGCCGATCAGGACAGCGATCAAGAGCATGCGCAGTGATGTCGTCTTCATTGATGGTCTCCCTGGTATGTGAGCGCCGGGGCGCAGTTGCGTAACGAAAGTGTATCGATACCGTTCATCATTGCCGATCTAGGACTGGGATATCGCCTCTGATTGTGGCTTCCGCCGGCTCCGATCCTTCTTTCAATCCCGGGCTCCGTGGCCCATTGCGATGATATGACGTGGATTATCGCTCAATTGTTGTCGCCGGAGGGGGCAAGATCCGCCGCGTTGGCAGCGGAATTTGTAGACGTATGGTAAATGCCGGGCCCGCCCCCGGTCAATGACTATTGGTCCTGGCGCAGGATAGCCACCAGACCATCCCCCAAACCGAACCCAGGTAGCCCTCCGAAAGGTATACACGTTTTAACCAGGCTGTTATACTTCGGTCATCACGGGTTTTAACGAAGCATTAAGCCCCGCAGTCCGCGTCCGCCACCTTGTCTCACTACGCAGCGGACTGTGTCTGCACGGCCGCCAATCACGCCCCGCGCCGGGGCTTTCGCGGAGGTTCCCTATGAAAGATGTTCGACGTCACGCCAGCGGCATAATCGGCCTGGCACTCGCCTTGGTGTTGAGCGGCTGCGGCAGCCCGAGCAACGCGGCCAGCACGCCGACCGGCTCGGCGGCCTCTCCCTCTGCGGCGGCGACCGCCACGAGCGCCCCGGCGGCGGCGGCCAGCACGGCCCCTACCTACAAAGTCGAGGTTTGGAATCCGCCGTTTGATTTCGCCAGCCCGCGCACGCCGGTCGACTACGCGCCACTGGCCGCCGCCGACAAGCCCGAAAGCCTCTGCGTCTCGATCCCGCACATCAAAGACAGCTACTGGCTGGCGGTGAACTACGGCGTGGTCTCCGAGGCCGAGCGGCTGGGCGTGAACGTCGAGATCGTCGAAGCCGGCGGCTACGCTAATCTCAAAACCCAGATTTCCCAGATCGAGCAGTGCGTCGCCAACGGCGCCAAGGCGGTGGTGATCGGCGCGATCTCGCTGGACGGGCTGAACGACACCGTCGCCAGCCTGCGCAAGCAGAACATCCCGGTGGTGGCCTTTATGAACGACATCTCGTCGAAGGAGATCACCGCCAAGTCGCTGTCGGTGCCCGGCGAGGGCGGCCTGGAGATCGCCAAGCACCTGGTGGGGCTGCATCCCAAGGGCGGCGCGCCGGCCAAGCTGGTCTGGTTCCCCGGCCCGGAGAAGGCCGGCTGGTCCGCCGCCGCTGACAAAAAGTTCAAGGAGACGATCGCCGGCGGCGCGATCGAGCTGCTGGAGACCAAATACGGCGACACCGGCAAAGAGGAGCAGGCCAAACTGATCGAAGCGGCGCTGGCGGCGCATCCCGATATGGAGTATATTGTGGGCACCGGCCAGACTGCGGTCACCGCCATCGATATTCTCAAAGAGCGCGGCCTCCAGGACAAGATCAAAGTCATGGCCTACTACATCAGCCCCGAAGTCTACGCCGGCCTCAAGGGCGGCGGGATCGCGGCTGCTGCGGTGGCGCCGCCGGTGACAATCGCCAAGATCGCGATCGACCAGGCGGTGCGGATCGTCGAGGGCAAGGAGTACCAGGCCCATGTGGGGCCGAAGAGCTACGTGCTCGACGCCTCCAACATCGGCACCTTCGAGACCGAGTCCTCGATCCCGCCGGACGGGTTCAAGATCACGCTCCGGGTCACGCAATAGGTGGCTCGGCGGGAGAGCGCAATGCGGCAAAGCCTGAGACGCCAACTGCTGGTCATCACCCTGCTCGGGACGGTGTTGCTCACCCTGCTGCATATCGGCGTCAGCAGTCGTGGCCTGGTTGCGGTGCGCAACCAGGCCA
>DASWWB010001097.1:0-4845 GCA_036406115.1 Herpetosiphonaceae bacterium | reverse complement strand
GCCGACGCCGAGGCGGCGCTGTTTGTCGTCGACGAGGCGATCCTGGCGCTCTCCGGCTACGCGCTGCCGGACCCGCTCGCCGCGTTCTACCCGCACCGCGAGTCCGGCGTGGCGACCGACCACAGCCGGCCGCTGGTCCTGCTGGCGAACGACCTGGATCTCAGCCAGCTCCAGCAGCTGGGCGAGCAGCAGCGCAGGCTCATGCGCGCCGGGTTCGCCGGGGCGATGCCGCCGCCGGCCGCCGCGCCGAGCGCCAAGGCGGCGCGCGCGCAGGAGGAGGTGATGGGGATGAGCTTCTCCACCAGCATGGACGCAACCATCAATCTGCTCTTTGGCGAGGGCGGCGGCGCGCCGATCGCGGTGCGCTCCAACTTCAATCCGCTGGCGCTGTTCGTCCCCGCGCTGCGGACCGACGGGCAGGGGCGCGCCCGCTCCGAGCTGACCCTGCCCGACAATCTGACCCGCTACCGGGTGATGGCGGTGGCGGTGGCCGGCGAGCGGCTGTTCGGCGCCGGCGAGGCGGCGCTCACCGCCCGCCTGCCGCTGATGGTCCGGCCCTCGCCGCCGCGCTTCCTCAATTTCGGCGACCAGTGCGAGCTGCCCGTCGTGCTGCAAAACCAGACCGACGAGCCGCTGGAGGTGGCGGTGGCCCTGCGCGCCACGAACCTGGCGCTGACCCAGGCGCCCGGCTGGCTGGCGGCGGTGCCGGCCAACGACCGGGTCGAGGTGCGCTTCCCGGTGGCCGCCGAGCAGGCCGGCACCGCCCGCTTCCAGGTCGCCGCCACGGCCGGCCGGGCCGCAGACGCCGCCGAGGGCAGCTTCCCGGTCTGGACGCCAGCGACCGGCGAGGCGTTCGCCACCTACGGCGTCATCGACGAGGGCGCGATCGTCCAGCCGGTGGCGGCGCCGGAAAACGTGTTCCCCCAGTTCGGCGGGCTGGAGATCAGCCAATCCTCCACCGCGCTCCAGGCGCTGACCGACGCCGTGCTCTACCTGCAAACCTATCCCTTCGAGTGCGCCGAGCAGCTCTCGTCGCGCATCCTGGCGATCGCGGCGCTGCGCGACGTGCTCCAGGCCTTCGAGGTCGCCGGGCTGCCGAGCGCGCAGGAGATCAGCGAGGGGGTCGCGCGCGGCCTTGAGAAGCTGGCCGGCATCCAGAACGAGGACGGCGGCTTCGGCTTCTGGCGGCGCGACGAGGAGTCGTGGCCCTTCGTGTCGGTCCACGCCGCCCACGCCCTGCAACGCGCCCGGCTCAAGGGCTGGGAGGTGCCGGGCCAGGCCTTGGAGCGCGCCGCCGCCTATCTGCAAGGCATCGACCGGCGCATTCCCGAGCGCTACGGAACCGCCGCCCGCCAAACGATCGTCGCCTACGCGCTGTTCGTCCGCCAGCTGATGGGCCAATCGGACGAACAACGCGCCCTGGCGCTGGCCCAGGAGGCGGGCGGCGCCGCCAAGCTGCCGCTGGAGGCGCAGGGCTGGCTCATCCCGATCCTGCGCGGGTCGCCGGCGGGCGCGGCGGCGCTGGCCGAGATCCGCGCCGGCCTCGCCAACCGCGTCAGTGAGACCGCCGCCACCGCCCAGTTCGTGACCGGCTACGGCGACGACGACTATCTCATCCTGCGCTCCAACCGCCGCGCCGACGGCATCTTGCTCGACGCGCTGATCACCGACCAGCCGGGCAGCGATCTCATCCCCAAGCTGGTGCGCGGGCTGCTCGGCCACCGGGTCGCCGGCCACTGGGGCACGACCCAGGACAATGTCTTCGTGCTGCTGGCCCTCGACCACTATTTCGCCGCCTTCGAGCGCGAAACGCCGGACTTCGCGGCCCGGGCCTGGCTCGGCGGGGGCTACGCCGGCGAGCAGCGCTTCCAGGGCCGCAGCACCGAGCGCCGCCACCTCAGCATCCCGATGGCGCGACTCGGCGGCGGCGAGCAGCGGCTAACCCTAGCCAAGGAGGGGCCGGGCCGCCTCTACTACCGGATCGGCATGCGCTACGCCCCGCTCGATCTGCGGCTGGAGCCGGCCCAGCATGGCTTCGCCGTCGAGCGGAGCTACGCCGCCGTCGACGATCCCGGCGATGTGCGGCGCGATGAAGATGGAACCTGGCGCATCAGGGCCGGCGCGCGGATCCGCGTCCGCCTGACGCTGGTGGCGCCGGCCCGCCGCTACCACGTGGCGCTGGTCGATCCGCTGCCAGGCGGCCTGGAGATCGAGAACGGCGCCCTGGCGGTGACGGGCAGCCAGCCCGCCGATCCCGCCGCTCCGCAGACTGGCTGGTGGTGGCGGCCCTGGTTCCAGCACGAAAACCTGCGCGACGAGCGGGCCGAGGCCTTCGCGGCGCTGCTCTGGGAGGGCGTCCACACCTACAGCTACCTCGCCCGCGCCACGACGCCCGGCAGCTTCGTCGCCCCGCCGCCGCGCGCCGAGGAGATGTACCATCCCGAGACCTTCGGCCGCGGCGCCAGCGACCTGGTGGTCGTGGAGTAGCGGCGGCGCGCTGGAGCGGCCTGGGCTATACTGGGGCGACCCGCTAGCTCGTGATTGGGAGGATCGGCGATGGCCGCACCGATTGTCCAGGCCCGCTACGATGATTTGGAGGAGTTCGGGGCGCGCTTCGGCCGCCAAGCCGAGGCCGCGTCCGATCTGGATCAAGCGCTACGGACCGCGTTCCAGCCGCTCGTCACGGGCGGCTGGCGCGGCGAGGCCGCCGACGCCTTCGCCCATGAGATGGACGGCGCGCTCCTGCCGGCCATCCGCCGGCTGATCGACGCCCTGGCCGAGGCCCGGGAGGTCACGCTGCGCTGCGGCGCCCTCCTGCGCGAGGCTGAAGCCGAGGCCGCAGCGCTGTTCGCCGCTTGGTCGGTCGCGGCAACAAACGCGGAGGCCGGGCGCGATGCCACGCCGCAGCCCGGCCCAAGCGGCTCCGACACCGGCCTCGCGGGGCTCTTAGGCGGCGCGAGGCCGCCGGACCTCTCTGTCCTGCTGCCGGCAATTCACCAGGCAACCGTCGAGCAGCGGCAGGCGATCCTCAACGATCCGGCGCTGCGCGCCCGCATCACCCAGCGCTACGGCCCCGAGGGCACGGTCGTCATGGCGGCGCTGCTGGAAGGCGCGCTCTTTTGGCCCGGCGGCTCCGGCCCGAACGCAAGCGGCCGGATCGATGCCGACACCTCGGGCACCATCCCCGATCCCACCAAACGCAATGATTTCGCCGCATGGATGCTTGGCGGCCCCAACCCGCCGAGCACCCTGACGGGCCAGATGAACTGCTGGGAATCGATCATGTTCGCCGCGTATCTCAACGGCCAGATCACGGAGGAGCAACTGCGCGCCCTGCACCAAACCGCCGCTGACGCATTTGTGGCGACGGAAGCAGCCCTGGCGAATCCAACGGCGCAACCAGCCGGAGCGGAGCCGCTCCCGCCGACGCCCTACGCCGGCTACCGCGGCGTGCTCGCCGCAGCGCTCGGGGCCGACGACGCCACGCCATGGCACGAAGGGGCGGCGCCGCCCGCCGGCAGCCTCATCTTTTTCCAGACCCCGGGCAACCAGCTCGCCCATGTGGCGCTCGCCACGGGCCGCACGGTCGACGGGCAAACTGAGATCCTGAGTTTGTGGAATCTCCCCAAAAGCGATGTCGGCGCCGAAATCCGCACGATGCAGCTCACCACCGTCGAAACCATGCGCGAGGCCATGAAGCCGGAAAAGGACCCGCCTGCCGTGTGGGTGGATATCAGGCAAGGCGATCCCTTTCACGGCTAGCCGGCGCAAAAACCCACTGCGCCCACCGCCTTGCCAGCGATGAGCGCAGCGGTTCGTCGCGCTGGCTCAGGCGGATTTGAAAAAGCGGATCAGCTCGCGGACGTGGTCGATCACCTGGCCGTCGGTCGAGATCTGGGCGATGGCATGCTCGGCCTCGCGGGCCAGGCGCTGGTGATCGGCCTGATTGGAGCTGCGCAGCTCCTCCAGCGCCGACCGCAGCCGCTCCAGCCGCCCAGCCTGGGCCTTGACCTCGGCCTCCATGCGCGTCGCCCAGGAGTCGGGCCGCTCAAGGTCAAGCTCGCCCTCCAGCCGCTCCAGCAGGAATTTCATGTCGGAGACCGTGCCGCGCAGCTCAAGCACGTCCTCGCGCGGGTGGCGGATGGTCGCGCGGATGGCGCCCAGGCGCTCGACGAAATACTCGTAGGAGCGCCAGGCCGGCCGCAAGCCCGTCAGCGCCAGGGCGGCGGCGGCGCCGAGATAGCCGATCGGACTGATGCCGCTGGCCGCCAGGGCGTAGAGCCCGCCGGCGGAGAGCAGGTGCAGCGCCAGCGCCCCCGCCAGCGACCGCCGCATCACCTGCCGCACGTAGGCCCGCTGCTCGGCGGGCACGCCCAGCCCCTGGCCCGCTGAGATCGCGGCGTCGTCCAGCACCGAGCGGGCCTGGAAATGGATGTTCCAGGGCACTGTCACCACCACCAGCAGCCACCAGAACGTCGCGATGCCGATCACCCAGTCCAGCAGACTCCCCGCCGGCACCGACAGCCAGCGCAGGAGCGCGAAGATCAGCAGCAGCAGGATCGTGAAGCCGATCGCCGTGAACACATATCGCCCGAATGATCGCATGGCGCACCTCGCTGTTGAGTTCGGATATGCAGGCATTTTAGCGCCTGGCGGGCGCGGGCGCGTGTATCGAAAGGCACAAACAGCAAACATTTTTTCTTGCCCTGCCGGGCGGAGGGGTTCGCCCTCCCCCGCCTCCCTGCCGGGAGGAGCGCAAGGGGGCGGCGCCCCCTTGCATCCCCCGATGATACGCGAGTAGTCGGCGCTGATTCTTGGTTGGTGGGTACCATGCATGCTTCTCGG
>DASWWB010001096.1:0-4199 GCA_036406115.1 Herpetosiphonaceae bacterium | reverse complement strand
GGCGGTTTTCCAGAACGGGCGCACCAGTCCGGCGCCGACGCTGCACCAGAGACAGGTCAGCACGGTCACGGGTAGGCTCCACCACCACCAGCGGTAGAGCACACGCGCCAAGAGCGCATCCAGGTGGATGCGCCAGCCAAGGGCGGTTATCGTCATCACAGAATCCTTTCAGGATTAGGGGACAATCAAGGTGTGCAAGGGCTCGGGCCAGGGCGGGGTCAGGACGGGCAGCACCGTCTCACCCGCCAGGAGCAGCCAGGTCGAGCCCAGCGTGTTGTCCTTGCGGCAGGCGGCCAGGCAGGCGGTCTGCTCATCGGAGAGGCTGAGCAGCGCCTGCACCCGCTGGGCGCCGCTGCTCGTGCCATTCACCCCCAGCAGGTATTTGGTCTGCGAGTTGCCCAGGATGGTCCGAGTCCGCTCGCTATCGTCGAGGTCGCTGATCTGCTGGGTGATGATGGTTGCGGCGATCTTCAGCGACCGGCCAATGCGATACACCAGCTCGATCGCCTTGGCGCCAGCGTCGGTCTTGATCAGGGCGTGGGCCTCGTCGAGATAGAGATGGGCCTGTCGATCGTCGGCCAGCGCCAAATTGAGCAGGAAGTCGGTCACAATCACCGGCACCACCGCCTGGAGCCGCTCGTCGTTGCTCTGGAGCAAGCCCCAGATATCGATCGCCAGCAGATTGCCGCCCGTCGGCACGGTCGTCGGGTGATTAAACAAGCGCCCGAGCGTCCCCTCGGTCCAGAGCCGCAGCTGTGGCGCGAGCTGGGGATTGATCGCCGCCAGCGCCGTCTGGACATCGCTCAGCGTGGGCATCGGCTGCGCCCAGGTCGCCGGGTCACTGGTAATCCCTGCGGTCGCATAGGCTGCCGCCAGCGCCTGCTCCAGATCCGCCCGGCTGCTGCTGTCGAGGGTCGAGCCGTTGCGGGTCAGCTCGCCGACCAAGAGCGCATTGACCACCGTAATCCGCTGCTCCACCAGATCGACATCCTCGGCCTGGAGCTTGGCCCAGCGCGCCGGCCCGAGCTGGGGGATCGCCAGCGGGTTGATCCGCGTCCGGGCGTTGCCGCCGAGGCTGATATAGGTGCCGCCGAGCTGCTCAACAAGGTGGCGGTACTCCTGACGCTTGGGATCGAGGATCAAGACGCGGGTCGCCCCGACCGCCACCTCCTGCGCCATCAGGCCGCTCATCAGGTAGGTCTTGCCACTGCCCGACTCGGCCACGACCACCGCATGCGGGTTTTGCATGGCCCAGTGATCGTGCAGCAGCGGCGCACCACTCTGGGGATGCTCGCCGACCAGCAGCGCCGCCGGGCTGGCGGTCGGCAGATGCTCAACCTCGGTCGCCATGCTCATCGTGGCCGCCCGGCCGCTCACGTCATGCGGAAAGTCCACCGGATCGAGCGCCAGCGGCAGGGTGGCCACGTAGCCGTCCCACTGGAGGCCCAGCGGGATCGGCAAGAGTTGAATGCCCTGCCGGCTCGCAGCGTCGCGCACGCTGGCGACCAGCGCCTCCAGGTCGGCCTGCGTGCCGGCGGCGCAGCGGACATAGACCCGCTGGCCCAGCAAGCACTCAGCGCGCTGATGGATCTCGGTCCGGAGCTGCGCCGCCCAGGCCGTACCATCCTGCGCCGCCAGGTCGGTCGAGCCGTTGTGCTGGGCATCGACCTGTTGTGTCTCGCGCCCCGCCCGCTCCGAGTCTTTGAGCAGCGCCAGCGCGGCGGCCGGCGCGAGCGGATCGAGATACTGGACCAGCGTCACGCCCTGAAGCGTCGTCGCCAGGTCCGACCACCAGCCCAGCCCCAGCGCCGGCGGCCAGGCCCGGACTTCGAGCGTCGTCACGAAGCTGTCGCCGACCACCACATGGCGGTCCTGCATGCGGCGGCGCACCTGGTGCGGGGCGACGAGATCGGCGAGGGTCGTACTGCCGCGCCGACGGGCCATGGTGCCGGGCGGCGCCGCCGCCACCCGCTCGGCGACGGGCTTGGCCAGCGCCAAACGAAGCTGCGTGATCATCGGGATCCCTCCAGCACCGTCCGCACCCGCCCGAGCAGGTCGCCATCCATGGGAAAGCGCTGCGCGCGAACGGGATCGAAGGTGCGATAACAGAGCTGCGCCAGCGCCTCGGCCGCCATCGGCGCGACCCGCTGGCCGGTCAGGCTAGCCAACTGCGGCGCCAGGCTGCGCGCCCGATCGCGGACGAGCTGGACGGCGACATCCTCGGCATACCCATTGCGCGTGGATGTCGTCCGCCCGCGCACCCGCTGCGCCACCCGGCGGGCGGTCGCGGCGCCAGGAATCAGCCAGAGCGTCTGCTTGGTCCGCACGAGGGCCGCCTGGGCATCGAGCCGATCCGCGAGGGCGCTCAAGATCGCCCCGTGCAGCGGGTGGGCGCTCCGCGCAGCAGCCTGATCAAAGGTGGCAATCACCGCCAGCGCCGCCGGCGGCGCATCGAGCTGCATCACGATCACGGGATACTCCAAACTCATCAGCAGCCGGTGATACTGCTGGGCCTGGGTCGCCTGACTAGCGGCACTGGTCAGGCCCCATGGGACCGCCCCGCCCGCCAGCACCGCGACCGCTGTCCCGTCCGCTCGCACCAGCACGCCGTCGCCAATCCAGCGCGGCACCAGGGCCGCCAGTTCAGCCGCCATCCCGCACCTCCTCCTGGCGCCAGCGGGGCCGCAGTACGGCCGGCGGGGCGGCCGGCGCGAGCGTCACCCGCTCCATCGTGCGGCGCCAGGCCAGGCGCGGCGGACGGCGCAGCACGCGCTTGAGGAGCGGGACCGCCCGTGCCGTGGGGCGTCCGGCCCAGCGGCCTTCGAGCCAGAGCGCCGAGAGCGCCAGGCCGACGCCGCAGAGCTGGACGCTCCGCAGGAAAGCCACACCCAGCACCGAGAGGAGCATGGCCCCGATCACCCAGCCGATCCCCGCCAGGAGCAGCCGCACCGAGAGGCGCAGGCCCTGCCATTCAAAGGTCCGCCGAAGCCGCAAGCGCGGCGGTACCGGCGCCACCAACCACTCGTCCATCACATTCCTCCTCGGGCGGGGTGCAGCGTGCGCCCCGCCCCTATCTTCGCGGCGCCGCCGGGCTTAGCCAATCGCGGTCCTGGCCCAGTCGATGATGACCTGGCCTTTGAAGGCGAGGGCGAGCATGATGCAGGTGATGATGATGTCCTGGCCGATCTTGACCGGATCTTTGTTCTCTTCCATCGCGTGGCGGCCGAGCTTGATCATGAACCAGATGCCGAAGACGGCACCGAAGATGTTGAGCACGAAGGTGGTCAGCGCCGCGAACAGGGGACCGAGATCGATCGGCATTGCGTCATCCTCCACAGAAAAAAAGCACCACGCCCGACCACAGCGGCCGGGCGCATCAGGGTGCCGACGGTCGTTCCTCGGCGACCGCCAGCATAGGTCATTGCATTCCAGCTCCATCGACGGTATCCGTAGGGTGGTGCCTCCTCTGCCCTTACGGAGCGCTACAAACCATCTGGCGGATCCAATCGAGCCACGCCCCGCCGCCAAAGCCCGAGTCGGGCAGGGCGTTGGGGTTCCAATATTGACCGCCGCCGGTACAGAACGTGGGTTCGGCGAGCAGCGAGCCCGGATAGTTGGGCGGCGGCAGCTGCCAGGGCGCCCCTTCGGCGACCGGCGGCCCGTCGCGGGGATAGAAGGCGACCGCCGGGTCGGCCGGCACGCCCGGGGCGCGCGGCAGAAACTCCGCCGGGTCGGCCTTATCCGTCCAGCAGTAGGCGTCCGGGGGCGGCGTCACACCCCGGAGAAACGGCTCGACGCACACGTCGGTCTGCGAGGCGCCCGCCATCCCGGTCAGCCAGAGGCCCAGGTGGAGATGGGGGCCGGTCGTGGCGCCGGTCACGCCGACCACGCCCAGCCAGCCCAGCCCCTGGTGGACGGGGCTGCCGACCCGCACCGGCGGCCCACAGCCGGCCAGCTCCTCGATGGCCGATGCAAACGAGGGCGGCTCGGGCTGACAGATCAGGTTGAGCCAGGGCAGGGGACTCGGAATCCCGCCGCCCGTCGGCGGCCCATCGCCGTCCTCGCAGCCGGTCGTCGCCCAATCGACCTCGGGGTAGTAGCGCTCCAGCTCGGCGCGGGTGTAGGCGGTTTGGGCCGCCGCCTCCCAACTCAGGCCGCGCCGCAGCTCGTAGTGCCACCACTCTGACACGGATCCAACC
>DASWWB010001095.1:0-4492 GCA_036406115.1 Herpetosiphonaceae bacterium | reverse complement strand
AGGGATCAGGGATCAGGGGTCAGGGATCAGGGCGCGCTGCCGGGGGCGGATGACGGCGGGAAGCAGGATTAGCTATCGGTTGCTGTCAGCTCTCAGGGAACGCTTAAAAGCCCCAAGCACCCAAACGCCAATCCCTGTCCGCCCTCCAAAAGCGCACAGCGGCGCCACGAGGAGCGCCGGCACCAAACCAGCGCGAAGAAAAACCACCAACCCGCCGCCAACCAACCACTACATATCGGGGGATGCAAGGGGGCATGCCCCCTTGCGCACCCTCCCGGCGGGAGGGCGGGGGGAGGGCCAACCCCTCCCAATATTAACAAACCATCAACACAACCCCCTGTGGCGCGGAAATCGATGGTGGTATAATTTGACCGGTGCGCGCCGCATGCGCTCTGACACGCCAAGCAAAGAGGTAGGATATATGTTTAAGTGGTTAAGCAAGCTGACCGGCGATCCCAACGCGAAAGTGGTGCGCAAGATGCAGCCCCAGGTCGACGCGGTCAACGCCCTGGAGCCGGCAATCAAAGCCCTGTCCGACGAGCAGCTGAGCGCCAAGACCGGCGAGCTGCGCCAGAAGTTCCAAGAGCTGACCCGCGACGAGCGGGCCGAGCTGGACCGGGACTACGAGGACAAGAACCGCCACGACTCGACGGTGGAGAAAGAGTATCAGCGCGAACTGCGCGAGATCGAGGACGCCGCGCTTGACGAACTGCTGCCCGAAGCCTTCGCCGTCGTGCGCGAGGCCAGCCGCCGGACCATCGGCCAGCGCCACTACGATGTCCAGCTGATCGGCGGCATCGTGCTCCACGAGGGCAAGATCGCCGAGATGAAGACCGGCGAGGGCAAGACCCTGGTCGCCTCGCTGCCGCTCTACCTCAACGCCATCGCCGGCCGCGGCGCGCACCTGATCACGGTCAACGACTACCTCGCCAAAGTCGGCGGCGGCTGGATGGCGCCGATCTACCGCATGCTCGGCCTCACCACCGGCTTCATCGCCCACGAATACTCGGCGATCTTCGATCCGGAGTACGTCGACCCCGCCGCCAACCAGGAAGACTCGCGGCTCGTCCACTGGCGGCCCGTCGAGCGCCGCGCGGCCTATCACGCCGACATCACCTACGGCACCAACAACGAGTTCGGCTTCGACTACCTGCGCGACAACATGGTCCAGAGCAGCGAGCAGTGCGTCCAGCGCGAGCTGCACTACGCGATCGTCGACGAGGTCGATAACATCCTGATCGACGAAGCCCGCACCCCGCTGATCATCTCGGGCCCGGCCCAGGAGTCGAGCGCCGAGTACGCCCGCTTCGCCCGCCTGGTCCGCGGCCTCAAGCGCTCGACGGTCTCGCCCGACGAGATCAAGAAGTTCGGCTCCGAGGCCGACGGCGACTTCTGGATCGACGAGAAGACCCGCACCATCACCCTGACCGAGGACGGCCTTGAGAAGATGGAGGGACGGGCCGGCCTGCCCGAGGGCGAGAGCCTCTACGATCCCAAGCACTTCGAGCTGACCCACTATCTTGAGAACGCGCTCAAGGCCGAGTATGTCTTCCACCGCGAGCGCGACTACATCGTCCAGGCCGACGGCGAGGTCGTGATCGTCGACGAGTTCACCGGCCGCACCATGCCGGGCCGCCGCTGGTCGAATGGCCTGCACCAGGCTGTCGAGGCCAAAGAGGGCGTCGAGGTCCGGCGCGAAAACGTCACGCTGGCGACGATCACCTTCCAGAACTACTTCCGCATGTACCACAAGCTGGCCGGCATGACCGGCACCGCGGTCACCGAGGCCGAGGAGTTCAGCAAAATCTACAAGCTGGAAGTGGTGATCATCCCTACCAACCGCCCGGTGGTGCGCCAGGACCTGCGCGACCAGGTCTACCCGAGCGTCGAGGCCAAGTACCGCGCGGTGGTCCGCGAGATCGCCGAACACCACGCGACCGGCCGGCCGGTGCTGGTCGGCACGACCTCGATCGAAAACTCCGAGATGCTGAGCAAGCTGCTCGACCAGGCCAGCCTGCCGCACCACGTGCTCAACGCCAAGCAGCACGAGCGCGAGGCCTACATCGTGGCCCAGGCCGGCCGGCTCGGCGCGGTCACGATCGCCACCAACATGGCCGGCCGCGGCACCGACATCTTGCTCGGCGGCAACCCCGACGGCCAGGTCGAGGAGATCCTGGAGCGCGACGGCCTGACGATCGAGACCGCCACCCCCGAGCAGGCCAAGGCCGCGCTTGAGACCGCCAAGGCCGAGGTCGAGGCCCAGAAGCAGAAGATCATCGAGCTGGGCGGCATGCATATCATCGGCACCGAGCGCCACGAGGCCCGCCGCATCGACAACCAGCTCCGCGGCCGCGCCGGCCGCCAGGGCGATCCCGGCTCCTCGCGCTTCTTCCTCTCCCTGGAGGATGAGCTGATGGCCCGCTTCGGCCGCATGGAGACGGTCAAGAAGATGATGGACCGCCTGGGCCTGGAGGACGACGTGCCGATCGAGGCCGGCATGATCGACCGGGCGATCGAGGGCGCCCAGAGCCGGGTCGAGGGCTACAACTTCGATATCCGCAAGCACGTCGTCGAGTACGACGACGTGGTCAACAAGCAGCGCGAGGTCATCTACGCCGACCGCCAGGCCATCCTCGCCGGCGAAGACATGGGCGACCGCATCTTCCAGATGATCGAGAAGGAAGTCGAGAAGCTCGGCGGCCTCTATCTCGACAACCGCGACCTGGACCGCCCCGACCTCGACAGTTTCCTGCGCCAGGTCGAGTCGATCGCGCCCAACTTCGACGAGGTGGCGCCCGGCTTCGAGGACGAAATCAAGGGCAAGCAGCCCGAGCAGATCATCGAGCGGGTGATCGAGGTCCTCGACGAGGCCTACGAGCGCCAGGCCGAGACGCTGGCCGACCAGTACCGCCGGCTCAAGACCGCCGGCATGGCCATCCCCGGCCTTGAGGAGCCCGATCAGCTCTTTCCCCACGTCGAGCGCCAGGTCATGCTGCGGGCGATCGACCAGGAGTGGATCGAGTACCTGACGGCGGTGGACGAGATGCGCCAGGGCATCGGCAACGTGGCGCTGGCCCAGCAGGACCCGCTGGTCGCCTTCAAGCGCCAGGGCTTCCAGATGTTCGACGAGCTGAAGCAGAACATCCAGCGCCGGATCGTCTACGGCTTCCTCCAGGACGCCGGCAACTGGCAGCTGATGCTCAAGCAGGCCCAGATGGAGGCCGAGGCCCGGCTCCAGGCCGCCCAGACCGCCGGCGGCTCGGCCAACGCGGTCGACGAGGAGGAGCAGAAGGCGATCCAGGAGCGCCAGACCAAGCAGGCCCGCCAGGCCAAATTGGTCCAGCAGCGCACCGAGGCGCCCAAGATCGGCCGCAACGATCGCTGCCCCTGCGGCTCGGGCAAGAAGTTCAAGCAGTGCCACGGCCTGCCGGGCAAAGAGGCCGAGCTGAAGGTCATCCTGGCCGCCGCCGAGGAGCAGGCCAAGCGCGACGGCGTCCCGTCCCGCTGATCCGCCTCGCAAGCCGAGCGTGTATCCGCCCGCTGCGCTGCGTAGCGGGCGGATACACGCGCCAAGGACCAAGCGCATGCCCCAACGGATCGTGATCAAACTGGGCACCAGCGTGCTCACCGACGGCACCGACCGCCTCCACCGGCCGCGCATGGTCGATCTGGCCCGCCAGATGGCCGCCCTGCGCGCCGGCGGCCACGAGGTGGTGCTGGTCTCGTCCGGCGCGGTGCTGGCCGGCTGGGAGCGGCTGGGCTTCCCCCAGCGCAAGCGCGAGCTGGCCCACAAGCAGGCCCTGGCCGCCGTCGGCCAGGGCCGCCTGATGCACATTTACGGCCAACTGTTCGAAATCTACGACGTGCCGGTGGCCCAGGCGCTGCTCACCCGCGCCGACCTGCGCGACCGCCAGCGCTACCTCAACGCCCGCGCCACGCTCCTCGCCTGCCTCGCCCAGGATGTCCTGCCGATCATCAACGAGAACGACGCCGTCGCCGTCGATGAGATCCGGGTCGGCGACAACGACAATCTCTCGGCGATGGTCGCTAATCTGGTCGACGCCGATCTGCTGATCATCCTCTCGGATATCGCCGGGCTCTACACCGCCGACCCCCGGCACCATCCCGACGCCGAGCTGATCCCCGAGATCCCGCTGGTCAGCGAGCAGGTCTACGCCCTGGCCGGCGCCGCCGGCTCGCATCGCGGCACCGGCGGCATGCGGACCAAAATCGAGGCCGCCGAGCTGGCGACCCGCGCCGGCACCGCGATGGTGATCGCGCTGGGCGCCGAGCCCGACGCGCTGCTGCGGCTGGCGCGCGGCGAGCAGGTCGGCACGCGCTTCGCCCCCCACGGCACCCGCCTGGAAAGCCGCAAGCGCTGGATCATGGCCGAGAAGATGCGCCACGCCCGGCTCCTCGTCGACGCCGGCGCCGCCGAGGCCCTGGTCAGCAAGGGGCGCAGCCTGCTGCCGGCCGGCGTCCGCGGCGTCGA
>DASWWB010001094.1:0-20921 GCA_036406115.1 Herpetosiphonaceae bacterium | reverse complement strand
GGCGCGCGGGGCGGGCTTACTCCTTGGTTTTGGCGCGCGGCTTGGCGGCGGGCTTCTTGGGCTTCTCGGCGGCGCCGTCGCCGGCGGGCAGCGCCCGGGCCGTCAGCAGCGAATCCCACTGATAGTCGACCTTGGTCTGCTGGCGCTTGCCGGTGGCCAGATCGATGCAGAGATCGGCCATGGCGTTGACCGCCCACGGGAAATAGTGCTCGGTCAGCGAGTTGACATCCATGTCCGGCGCCGGGTTGGTGAAGTCGATCGCGTAGGCCACGCCGTCCTTGATCGCGAACTCCACCGTGTTCATATCGTAGCCAAGCGCCTCGTTGAGCTTGCGCGCGCCGTCTCTCACCTGACGGCCCTCGTCCTCGGTCAGGAAGCCGGGCTCATGGAAATAGCGGTGGGGCCAGGGCGCGTTGGCGTCGAACTTCATCACCAGGATATTCTCCTTGCCGATGCACATGCAGCGGGCGTATTTCTCCCACTCGATGCACTCCTGCAAAACCATGCACTCGGTGCCGGTCGAGTTGTAGGCGTCGAACAGCTGATCGAAATTGTGCAGCTTGAAGACGCTCTTGAAGCCGCCGCCCCAGGCCGGCTTGAGAATCACCGGGAAGCCGCCGACCGCCTCGACATGCTCCTCCCAAGGAATCGGGTACTCCAGGTTGCGCAGCGACTCCTCGACCACGCCCTCGACGTAGGAGCGGCAGGGCAGCGCGATCGTGCGTGGGTGCTTGACGCCGATCTTGTCGGCGAGGCAGGCGCCGAAGAATTTGTCGTCGGCGCTCCACCAGAAGGGATTGTTGATCACAACCGTGCCCTGGAGCACGGCGTTTTTCAAATAGGTGCGGTAGTAGGGGATTTCGTGGGAGATGCGGTCGACGATCACAGCGTATTCGTTCGGCTCGTTCATTGGCGTGCCGCCGATTTTCAAATACTCGGCGACCACGCCGGCGTCGCGCCGGTTGACCTCCTCGATGAAGGCGGGCGGCCACGACCATTCACGCCCAACCATAACGCCAATCTTTTTAACAGCCTGGGTTTTTTTGGTTGGCAAACGGTGCCTCCTATACGTTTAAGCAGCATTAAAGCTCGCGAACGCGGCTATGATAGCACAAGTGCCGGCCGATTCAATCCTCGGCGGGCGCGGCGGCCCGGTCCTGCAGCTCGCGCAGGAACATCAGGTACTCGTAGGCCTGGGTCCGGCGCTCAGGCGCCAGGGTGGCGAAGATCGAGAGCAGGGCCTCTTGCTCGCGCCGGTCGTCGGAGTAGGTCTTGGTGGCGCTGGAGGCGGCGTCGCTGATCATCTCCAGGGCGGTGGTGCGGAAGGCCTGGGCCAGCCCCTCGATCTCGGCGATCCGCGGGCTGGTGCTGCCGCTCTCGACCGCGCTGATGTAGGAGCCGGAGACGCCGATCTTAGCCCCGAGATCGTTCTGGGTCAGCCGGTCGCGCTGGCGCTTGCGCTTGACGATCGCCCCGATATTTTCGCTCAAAGACGCCACTGGCACCCTCCTTTGGCTGCTACGCCGCGCCGCATTTCCCGCTCTCCCAGCGCGGCCGCGCCTATCATCTGCCGGAGCGCCGGCCCTGTCAATCGAAACAGATGTTCAATCCCGGCGCCTTGACACGGCGAATGATGCGCCTGTATAGTGAAAAGGAGCCCTTGGATGCGACGACGCATCCGCCACAGATTGGAAACACCCATGGCAGACAAATTAGTGATTGTCGAATCGCCTGCCAAAGCGAAAACGATCCAGAAATACCTCGGCGCCGGCTACCGCGTCACCGCCAGCATGGGCCACGTCCGCGACTTGCCCAAGAGCAAGATCGGCGTGGACATCGACCATGACTTCGCGCCGGCCTACGAAGTGACGAAAGATAAAGAGAAAATCATCGCCGAGCTGAAGCGCCAGGTCAAGGCCGCCGACGAGATCTATCTCGCCACCGACCCCGACCGCGAGGGCGAGGCGATTGCCTGGCACATTTTGCAGGCGCTCAACATCGGCAAGCGCAAGCCGGTCCACCGCGTCACCTTCAACCAGATCACGCCGGCCGCCGTGCGCGAGGCGATCGCCAACCCCCGCACCATCGACAGCAACCTGGTCGACGCCCAGCAGGCCCGCCGCGTGCTGGACCGGCTGGTCGGCTACAAGCTCTCGCCGCTGCTGTGGGACAAAGTCCGGCGCGGCCTGTCGGCGGGGCGCGTCCAGTCCGTCGCCGTGCGCATGATCGTCGAGCGCGAGCGCGAGATCGAAGCCTTCGTGCCCCAGGAATACTGGACGATCGAGGCCGACCTGTTCACCCAGAACATCAGCAAGCCGCGCAAGGCCGATCTGTTCCGCGCCGTGCTGGTGGCCCGCAACGCCAAGAAGCTCGATAAGTTCGCCATCGCCTCCAAGGAGGCCGCCGACGCGATCATCGCCGACCTCGACGGCGCGCGCTACGTGGTCGCCAGCGTCGCCCGCAAGGACAAGCGCCGCACGCCGGCGCCGCCCTTCATCACCAGCACGCTCCAGCAGGAGGCCAGCCGCAAGCTCGGCTTCAGCGCCAAACGCACCATGCAGGTCGCCCAGAAGCTCTACGAGGGCATCGATATCGGCGGCAAGGACGGCGCGGTCGGCCTGATCACCTACATGCGAACCGACTCGACCAACGTCTCGCCCGAGGCCCAGGCCGAGGCCCGCAAGGTGATCGAGGCCCAGTACGGCAAAGAGTACCTGCCGGCCAGCCCGCCTGTCTACACCAAAAAAGCCAAGGGCGCCCAGGAGGCCCACGAGGCCATCCGCCCGACCTCGGCGGCCCGCCTGCCGGATCTGATCCGCGCCAAGCTCGGCCGCGACGAAGCCCGGCTCTACGATCTGGTCTGGAAGCGCTTCATGGCCTCGCAGATGGCCCCGGCGGTCTTCGACAGCACCAGCGTCGACATCGCCGCCGGCCGCCAGCTCGCCGATCCCAAGAAGGCGCCCTACACCTTCCGCGCCACCGGCTCGGTCCTCAAGTTCCCCGGCTTCCTCGCCGTCTACAATGTCGGCCTCGACGAGGGCGAGGAGGACGAGGACAAGGAGGCGCTGCTGCCGCCGCTGAACGAGAACCAGCCGCTCTCGCTCCACGAGCTGCTCGGCCTCCAGCACTGGACCACGCCGCCGCCCCGCTACACCGAGGCCAGCCTGGTCAAGGATCTGGAGAAACTGGGCATCGGCCGGCCCTCGACCTACGCGCCCACGATCTCGACGATCGTCAACCGCGAGTACGTCGAGCTGGTCGACAAGAAGCTGCTGCCGACGACGCTCGGCGGCATCGTCACCGATCTGCTGGTGACCCACTTCAGCGATATCGTCGACTACAATTTCACCTCGGACCTTGAGCAGCGCCTCGACGACATCGCCGAGGGCGAGCGGCGCTGGGTGCCGGTGATGAAGGAGTTCTACGGCCCCTTCGAGCAGCGCGTGCGCGCAGCCGGCAGCGAGATGCGCGATGTCAAGCGCGAGGAGATCAAGACCGCGCTGGCATGCCCGGAGAGCGGCGACCCGCTGGTGATCAAGTTCGGCCGCAACGGCGAGTTCCTGGCCTGCTCGCACTACCCCGACTGCGGCTGGACCGGCGACCTGGAGCGCGACAGCGAGGGCGGCCTGCACATCGCCAGCTCCCCGGAGATCGAGGGCGACACCAGCTGCCCGGAGTGCGGCAAGCCGATGGCGCTGAAAAAAGGCCGCTTCGGCCCGTTCCTGGCCTGCTCGGGCTACCCGGGCTGCAAAGGCATCCGCAAGGTCCGCCTCGACGGCAACCGGATCATCGTCGTGCCGCCGCCGCGCCCGACCAAGGAGAAATGCCCCAAGTGCGGCAAGCCGATGGTCCAGAAGGAGAGCAAGTACGGCCCGTTCCTCTCCTGCACCGGCTACCCGACCTGCCGCACGATCGTCCGCATCACGCCGGAGGACGCGCCGCCCTGCCCGGAGTGCGGCCAGGGCAAAATCGCCCCGCGCCGTGGCAAAGCCGGCAAGATGTTCTACTCCTGCTCGCGCTACCCCGACTGCAAATACGCCTCCAACACGCCGCCGCTGCCGGTGGCCGAGCTGGCGTAGGGGAGCTATCAGTCGTCAGCTATCGGCTATCGGGGATCGGCTTCGACATCTTGTGGACCAACCAAAGCTGACGGCTGCATCCAGTAATGACCAACGGGGCGCTGCGGAATTCCGCAGCGCACCGTTTTCGCTTGTATCCGTCCGCCCAAGGTTCGCCCAACGCAGCCCAGCAGATCATCCTAGGCAATGATCCTGATAGCCGACAGCTAAACCTCCCAGCCGTCGATCAGCCAATCCTCGAACAGGGGCCAGGGCTCGCTGCCAGGCCCGGTGATCACGACGGCGGTGAAGGCGGGATAGCGCTCGGCGTTGCCGACCAGCCAATCGCGCCATGCGGCCTGCTCGTGGGCGGACAGCGCCTCCCAGCTGTCGAGCAGCAGCACCAGCTGCCCGCCGGCCAGCCCGCGCCGGAGCTGAAGGATGTCGGCGTCGAAGCCGTACTCGCCCAGGCGCTCCAGCAGCACGTCGGCCGGCGCCCCCTGGCCGGGCGCGGCGTCGACCAGCAGCGGCACGCACTGATCGAGCTGGGCGCGCTCCTGGGCCCAGTGCAGGCAAAACTGGCGCAGCACCAGCGAGCGGCCGCCGTAGAGCGGATTGACGATGCGGATGCGATGGACCGAGTGCAGCGCCTGGGCCAGCGAGTGGCGCTCGGCGTCCCGCCCCGCCGGTCGCAGCGTCAGCGGCAGGCGGTCGAGATGGGAGAGCAGCGGGGTGGAGCGGGTCAGCACGTTGCGTTCGAGCAGATGCTGCCGGTAGCGGCGCAGATGCTGCTGCTCGCGCAGCCGGGGCCAGAACAAGCGTTGGAGCGGCGATAGGGCCATAGCGAACCTCCTGCGAACATGGCATGAGGCTAGCGCTACGAGCGGCGGCCGTACAAGCGGCCAGGGTTACGGAACCATGACAGCGGCTTCGGCGCGAACGCAAAAAAACACCTGCTTGCGCAGGCGTTTGTAGTGTGGCGGGAAGGGTGGGATTCGAACCCACGAGGGCTGTTACACCCTGCCGCATTTCGAGGGCGGTACATTCAACCGGACTCTGCCACCTTCCCGTATTCACTTAATAAAAGTGGCGACTCCGGGGCGACTTGAACGCCCGACCTCTTCCTCCGCAGGGAAGCGCTCTATCCACTGAGCTACGGAGTCGCGTGTGCAACGAGATGGAGTATAGCACAGCCTTTGAAATTTTGCAAATGAGAGGCGGCCGGCGGCGGAATCGCCCGGCGCTGGCACGGAATCTGATTGGCGACAGGTGGGATTCCGCCGCGCGGCGCCGGAGCAAGGGCGTTTTAATCGCCTTTTGACGCCAGCGCCGATCATATGGTAAGATAGCTCGCGGCCCCGCAGTGGGGCCATTGCCATGTTTGTCTCACCCCGTCCATGGGGTGTGCCGCCCTGCTCCAGCGGGGCGTATTGTCTCATAATGGCCCACTGCACAGCGGGCTATGACCACCGCCAAGGAGCGCGAAAACTGTGAAAGTATTGTTGATTCAGGATGTCGAGAAACTCGGCAGCGCGGGTGAAATCAAAGAGGTTTCCGGCGGCTACGGGCGTAATTTCCTCCTTCCCAAGGGCCTGGCCGTCTACGCCACCCCTGGCTTGATCAAACAGGCCGAGGAGAAGCTCGCCAAACAGCGCAAGCTCGAAGCCAGCCAGCGCGAGTCGCTGCGCGGCCTGGCCGATAAGATCAACGGCCAGTCGGTGCGCTTCCAGGTCAAGATCGGCGAGCAGGACCGGCTCTACGGCTCGGTCACCAGCTCGGATATCGCCGAGCGGCTGGGCCAGGCGATCGGCGAAGAGGTCGACCGCCGCAAAATCGAGCTGGGCGAGCCGATCAAGCGCGCCGGCCTGTATTCGATCGCTGTCCGCCTGATGTCCGGCCTGGAGCCGCGCATCAATGTGATCGTCGAGGGCGAGGGCGATACCGGCGCGGCGTTCCCGCCGGCCCAGTCGGCTGATGTTGACACCGCCGCCGCCAATGAGACCGAGCAGGCGCTCGAGGACGTCCAGGGCGACGCCTAGCTCCCGCTCAGCTCGGGCAAAATCTATCACCCGCCGAATGTGTCGCGCTGCTTTTAGCGCGGCACATTCGATTTTCCGGGCCGTTACCCACCGTCCGTCCACGGTTCATCCGGCGGTTTGTCCCCAAGCTGTCAACAGAAGGTGCCTGCCATGGAAAAGTCTCTCCCAGCCGATATCAACGCCGAGCGCGCGACGCTCGGATCGATCCTGCTCGACCGCGATGCGATTATCCCCGTCGCCCCATGGCTGTTCAGCGAATATTTCTACATGGAGAAGCACGGCTGGATCTACGAGGCCCAGCTGGCATGCTACAACCGCCGCGTCCCCCCCGATCTGGTCAATGTCACCGATGAGCTGCGCCGCCGCGAACGGCTCGACACGATCGGCGGCGTCGCCTATCTGATCGAGCTCTCCAACAGCGTCCCCACCGCCGTCCATATCGAATACTACGGCCGGATCGTCGAGCGCACTGCCCTGATGCGCAAGCTGATTATCGCCGGCGGCAAGATCGCCGCCCTCGGCTACGATGAGTCCGAGGACCTGGAGACGACGCTCGACAAGGCCGAAACCGAACTGTTCTCCGTCTCCCAGCGCCGCGCCACCGAGGGCTTCGTCCATATCGGCCAGGTCGTCGACACCTTCTTCGATCATATCAATCAGATGCAGGAGCGCGGCGGCGAGGTCGTCGGCCTCCCCAGTGGCTTCGTCGATTTCGACAAGCTCACCGGCGGCCTCCAGCGCTCGGACTTGCTCATCCTCGCCGCGCGGCCTGCGGTCGGGAAGTGCCTCGCCTGGTGGACGCTCATCGATGATCCCGACACCGGCGAGCGCGTTACCATCGAAGACTATGTCCGGCAGCGCCGGCCGCGCGTCTATGGCGTTTCCGCGACCGGAGAAGTGCGTCCCACGCCCATCAGCGACTGGGTTGATAGCGGCGTCCAGCCCTGCTACCGCGTTCGCACTCGCCTCGGCCGCGTCGTCGATGTCACGCACAAGCATCCGTTCCTGACGGTCGATGGCTGGGTGCCGCTGAGCAAACTGGCGGTCGGGCAGTCGATCGCGGTGCCGCGTGCTGGCTCGACCTTCGGCAGCGACGAAGGCTGGGCGCCTGAACAGCTCCGGCTGCTCGGCTACTGCTTAGCCCATCCTGAATTGATCGTCGGGAGTGCCGACATCCTTCCCGCAGAGCTTATTGCCGACGCCACCGCGTTGATCGAGCGCTATGCGCTCGGCCCCGCCGCGCTTGAAATCTGGCTCACGCAGCTTGGCGCTTGGTCAGCGGCTGGTGACTCGCTCGCCATGCCGCCGAGTCTGTGGCAGGTGGGACGCGCGGCCCTGGCCGAGCTGTTGCGTGCGCTGATCAGCGCTAGCTGGTGCGCCGCTCACCCCGCCACGATCGCCTGCGAGCTGCCCTCGCAGCAGCTCGCAGCCGACACTGTCCACGCCCTGGGCAGGTTCGGAATCATCGCCGAGCTGCACGGCGCGCTGCTTCGGATCGCGGAGCCGGAGTCGATGGACCGCTTCCAACGCGAGATCGGCTGGATCGGGGCTCCTCGGGAGATCGGGCTAGCCGCTGAGGTCGGCACGTCGTCGATCTGGGGCCAGCGCCAGCTCACAAGCCACAATGATCTTTACTGGGATGTCATCGCGGAAATCAGCCCGATTGGCGATCATCAGGTCTATGATCTGACGGTGCCGGACGGCGCTAATTTCATCGCCCAGGATGTCTGCGTCCATAACACGAGTTTCGCGCTCAACATCGCCTACAACGCCGCGATGGAGCAGAACGCCAGCGTGGCGATCTTCAGCCTTGAGATGAGCCGCGACCAGCTCATGCAGCGCATCCTGGCCACCCACACCGGCGTCGATATGCAGAAGCTCCGCACCGGCCAGATCCGCGACAGCGAGCTGCAAACGATCACCGAGGCGCTGGGCTTGCTCTCGACGCTCCAGATCTACATCGACGACACGCCCAACGTCAGCTCGATGGACGTGCGCTCCAAGTGCCGCCGCCTCCAGGCCGAGTCCGGCATCGATCTCGTGATTATCGATTATCTCCAGCTGATGCAGGGCTCGTCCAGCAAGCGCGACGGCAACCGCGTCCAGGAGATCAGCGAGATCAGCCGCGGCCTCAAGGCCCTGGCCCGCGAGGTCGACGTGCCCGTGATCGCCCTCTCGCAGCTCTCCCGCGCCGTCGAAAGCCGCACCAGCCACGTCCCGATGCTCTCGGACCTGAGAGAATCAGGCTGTATCACCGGCGAATCCGAAGTGTTCCTACCTGACGAAGGCGTATCGCGCCGGATCGATTCGCTCATCGGCCAGACCGGCTTCAATGTGCTAGCGATCAACACCGAGACCTGGAAGCTGGAAAAGCGCCCAGTCACCAACGCTTTCTGCACCGGCGTCAAGCCTGTCTTCAAGCTCACGACGCGCCTGGGCCGGACGATCCGCGCCACTGCCAACCATAAGTTCCTGACCATCCAGGGCTGGAAGCGGCTGGACGAGCTGGCGCCCGGCATGCACATCGCCACGCCGCGCCGCCTCCCCAGCCCCGCCGAGCAAACTATGAGCGACGACGAGCTGGCGCTGCTCGGCCACTTGATCGGCGACGGTTGCACGCTGGCCCGCCAGTGCATCCACTACACCACCGCCGACCTCGACGTGGCCGAGCTGGTCGCCGAGCTAGCTCGCCGGGTCTTCGGCGAGCTGGTTGAGCCGCGTATCCAGCGGGAGCTAGGATGGTATCAAGTCTATCTGCCCGCCACCCAGCACCTGACCCATGGCGTCCGCAACCCGGTCGCCGCCTGGCTGGAGGAGATGGATGCCTTCGATCTGCGCTCCTACGAAAAGCACGTTCCGCAGCGCGTCTTCCAGCAGCCGGTCGAGGCCATCGCCCACTTTATGCGCCACCTCTGGGCCACGGATGGGTGTATTTGGGTGGAAAAAACAGGCAAAGGTAATGTTCCCAAGAATTACTATGGCTCTAGTAGCCCACAACTTACTGAGGATGTGCAGCAGTTATTGCTGAGACTCAATATCACTGCGACGCTGTATGTCATGCCGCAGGATAAAGGCAAGGATCAGCACATTGCTGCTATTACTGGGAAACCCGATATGCTCCAGTTCATCAATATCGTTGGGGCGGTCGGATTGCGAAAGAATGATTCACTGAGTCAACTTTTGGATTATTATCTTGCGCACGATGAGAAAACCGGTAGAGATATTATTCCCTATCAGATATGGGATGTTCTAATAAAGCCTCGCATCAAGGAACTGGGGACAACCCAGAAAAAGGTCGCTCAAAAAATGGGCTATGGGCCAAAATCATCTATTGGGCCTGATCGAAATTTGAGCCGAAATCGCGCTCTTCGCATTTCTAATGCGCTAGAGTGTGAAAACCTAGGCGCTTTATCTCAAAGTGATATTTATTGGGATAAAATTGACTTTATAGAACGACAGGGCGATGAGTTAGTCTATGATTTGACAGTAGATACATTACATTCATTTATCACAAACAATCTCATTGCGCACAATTCAATTGAGCAGGACGCGGATATCGTGATGTTCATCTATCGCGAGGAGCTGTACGATCCGGAGACGGATAAGAAGGGAATCGCGGAGCTGCATCTGGCGAAGCACCGCAACGGGCCGACCGGCGTCGTGCCGATGCGATTCTTCAAATCCACGACCAAATTCGCCAACCTGGAGACTTATCGCCAGCTTGACGGCTACTAGGGGGAGTTGCCGATGGCCTACGAGCAGACCGTGGCGGCGGTGCGGGACGCGATCGAGGCGAGCTTCGCCGAGCTTGACCGCTGGTTCGAGCGGCCGGCCGCCGAGCGCGGCTACCGGCCCCGGGACGGCGGCTGGACCATCGACCAACTGCTGGAGCATGTCACCCTGACCAGCCACTTCCTGCTGCTCATCATCAGGAAGGGCTGCGCCAAGGCCGCCAAGCGGGCGGCGAGCGTCGGCCTGCCGGCGGCGGGCGAGAGCGACCTAGCCGCGCTGGAGCCGATCGGCCACCCGGACGCCTTCGCCTGGCTGCGGCCGGAGCACATGGAGCCGGCAGGCGCGCCGGCCGCCGGCGTGCGCGGGCTGCTGGGCCGGCAGCGCGACGAGTGCCTGGCGCTGCTGGATTCGATCGCCGGCGGCGCGGGGGCGCGCTACAGCGTGCGGATGTCGGTCCAAAGCCTGGGCAAGCTGGACATGTACCAGTGGCTGTATTTCCTGGCCCAGCACGCCCGCCGCCATGGCGCGGAGATCGCCGCCGTGGCTCGGGAATGGGAGGCGAGCAATGATTGACGGAGCGGCGCTGGCGCGAATCTGGCGGCTAGCGGAGCCGGTGGCGGTCCGGCCGATCGCCGGGGGCGGCGTCAACAACCATGTCCTGCTGGTCGAAGCCGCCGACGGCGTCAAGCGGGTGCTGCGGATGAACAGCAACCACAGCGACCCGCAGCGGATCCGCTACGAGCTGTATGTGACGGACTGGCTCCAGCGGCGGCGCTTCTCCTTCGCCGTTCCGGAGCCGATTCCGGCGCGGGACGGCGTGCTGTGGGCGGCGGCACCCGGCGGCGACGGGCTGCTCACGCTCTGGTCGCTGGTGCCGGGCGGCCCGGTCGACACCGCCAATCTGGCCCAGGCCCGCGCCGCTGGCCGGGCGCTGGCCGAGCTGCTGCCAGCCATGGCGGAGATCCCGTCGCTGCCGGCGGAGGAGGCGATCATGCCGCCGGCCCACGGCGACCTGCGCAACGGCCACCCGCTCGTGCCGGACCCATTGGCGGCGCTCGCGGCGCTGGCGCTGGAGGAGCCGCTGCAAACCCAGATCCAAGCGCTGATGAGCGACATGCTGGCGGCGGCGCCGGAGCTGTACCGAAGCCTGCCGGTCCAATTCAGCCACGGCGATTTCGTCCAGGCCAATCTGCTGGCCGCCGGCGACGAGATCAGCGCGGTGCTGGATTTCGAGTTCGCCGCCCATGACCTGGAGCTGATGGACTTCGCGGTGCTGCTGTCGTGGTGGGTGATTAAGGCGCGCGGAACCGGCGCCGAGTGGCCGCTGCTGGATGCGATCGGCGGCGGCTTCAGCAGCCTGCGGCCCTTGGGCGCCGACGAGTGCGATCTGCTGCCGACGCTGTTCCGGCTGCGCGAAGCGATGGTGATCTGCCACTTCCTGGGCCGGCACGCTCAGGGGCTTGACAGCCTGGAGCAACTGCGGCGCCACTTGGCGGCCTCGGCCCGCATCGATTCCTGGGCGCTGGCGGAGGCCAGCCGGCTCGTGCGGCTGGCTCGCGGCTGGCGGCGCTAGCCCATTGGTCCCGCGCCGCAGGATCCAGGTGGCTTTGCGCATCCTGGATCGCGCGTGCTATACTAAAAGGCATTCACCACCGCAGCCAGCAGGAGGCCCCGTGTCCCAGCAGCTCGCCAGCATCCTCCACAATGCCACCGCCAACATCGCCGCCATGCTCGACGGACTGCGGGCGGAGACCGAGCGGCTGCGCCAGCGCCACGCCGCCCTGGCCGCCGACGAGCGCCAGACCCGGCGCGCCCTTGACGAGCTGGCGGTGCAGCGCTCGTTCGCCGAGCAGATCAACTCGCCGGCGCTGGCCCGGATGCGGCAGCAAGAGGCCGAGCAGCGGGGGCGGATCGGCGCGCTGGAGCAGGAGACCGCGCAGGCCGCCGAGGCCGTCAAGCGGCTGGAGCAGTTCGTGCGCCAGCTGGAGATGAGCAGCACCAGTCTCCACGGCGCGCCGCAGACCAACGCCAGCGACCCCTGGGCCCTGGCGCTGCGCGGCCAGATCATCCACGGCCGCGAAGAGGAGCGGGTGCGACTGGCGCGCGAGGTCCACGACGGGCCGGCCCAGGTCTTGGCCAATGTGCTGATGGGCCTGGAGCACGCCATCAATCTCCAGGCCAGCCAACATCCCAAGCTGCCGGAATTCCTCGGCGAGCTGCGCGCCGCCGCCCGCCAGGGCCTCCACGACGTGCGCGGCTTCATCGCCGACCTGCGGCCCGGCGCGCTCGCCAACGGCTTTCCCGCCGCCGTCGCCGAATATGTCCAGCAGTACGCCAGGACCACCAACATCCAGGTGATCCTCGACCTCCACGAGTGGCCGCCCAGCGTGTCAAGCGAGATCGAGATCGTCCTGTACCGGGTGGTGCAGGAGTCGCTGCAAAACATCAACAAGCACGCCAAGCACGCCGAAGTCCGGATTCGCAGCGTCTATCGCGGCGACGAGCTGTTTTTGGTGATCAAGGACAACGGGCCGGGCTTCGATCCGCGCGAAGTCGCGCGGCGGACCGGCAAGGAGAGCTGGGGGCTGACCAGCATGCGCGAGCGGGTGGGTTTGGTCGGCGGACAGTTTTCGATCGCCTCGCGCCCCGGCGCAGGAACCGAGGTGACTCTGCGCATCCCTGTGTAGCACAGGCTAGATCAAGGAACCGCCATGGATATAATTCGAGTTTTGATCATCGACGACCACCCGCTGTTCCGCCAGGGCATCTGCTGGAGCCTGAGCACCGAGCCGGACCTGACCGTCGTCGGCCAGGCCGAGAACGGCACCGACGCGATCAAGCTGGCCGAGACGCTCAACCCGCATGTCGTACTGGTTGATATCAATCTGCCCGGGCTCAACGGCCTGGAGGTCGCGCGGGTGCTCAAGCGGCGCTACCCCAAGCTGGGCATCGTGGTCCTGAGCATCCACGACGACGACGAGCAGCTGTTCAACGCGATCAAAGCCGGGGCGGCGGCCTACGCATCCAAGGAAATCGCGCCCAACGATCTGGTGCATATGATCCGCGAGGTGGCGGCGGGCAAATATCTGATCAACGCCAACGTGCTCTCGAAGCCGCATATCGCCTCGCGGGTGCTCAACCAGTTCCGCGAGCTGTCCAACGCCGGCCAGGCCGAGGAGGGCGGCACGCTGTTCGCGCCGCTGACCAGCCGCGAGATCGAGATCCTCGACTGCATCGCCCGCGGCCTGTCCAACAAAGAGATCGCCAATCAGCTCTCGATCAGCGGCCAGACCGTCAAGAACCACATCACCTCGATCCTGAGCAAGCTCCAGGTCAACGACCGGACCATGGCGGTCATCTTCGCCATCCAGCAGGGCTGGATCAAGCTGGGCTACGACGAAAAACGCTCCGGCTGAGCGGCCGGGGCGGGAACTCACGAGACACGCATGCCCCGCTTCGGCGGGGTTTGTCGCTGAAAGGGCTTCGATGACGATTCCATTCAACGATCTGGGCCGCCACTACGCTGGCATGGCCGCCGAACTGGAGGAGGCGTCGCTGCGGGTGCTGCGCGGCGGCTGGTATGTGCTGGGGCCGGAGGTCGCGGCGTTCGAGCGCGAGTGGGCCGACTACTGCGGCGCCCGCCACTGCGTCAGCCTGGCGACTGGCACCGACGCGCTCCAGCTGGCGGTCCGCGCCCTGGGCCTCGGCCCCGGCGACGAGGTGCTGACGGTCGCCAACGCCGGCTCCTATGTCGCGTTCGCCACCCGGCTGGCGGGCGCGACCCCGCGCTACGCCGATGTCGATCTGGATACCTGGACCATGGACCCGCTGGACATGGAGCTGGCGATCACGCCGCGCACCAAGGCGATCGTGCCGGTCCACCTCTACGGCCGGCTGGCGGACATCGCCGAAATCGCCGCGATCGCCGAGCGCCACGGCCTGCCGCTGATCGAGGACTGCGCCCAGGCCCACGGGGCGCGGCTGGACGGGCGCCACGCCGGCACCTTCGGCCTGGCGGGCTGCTTCTCGTTCTATCCGACCAAAAACCTTGGCGCGCTGGGCGACGGCGGCGCCATCATCACCGATGACGATGATTTCGCCGCCAGGCTGCGCCAGCTGCGCACCTACGGCTGGGAGCAAAAATACCGCGTGACCGTCGCCGGCGGCACCAACAGCCGCCTCGACGAACTCCAGGCGGCGATCCTGCGCGTCAAGCTGCGCCACCTGGACGCGCAGAACCAGCGCCGGGCCCAGATCGCCGCCCGCTACGGGGCAGGGCTGGCCGATCTGCCGCTGCGGCTGGCGGCGCCGGCGGCGGAGGGCAGCCACGTCCACCATCTGTATGTGATCCAGCTGCTTTCCGAGCAGCGGGCCGTCATCCAGGCGGCGCTGCGCGAGCGCGGCATCGGCACCGACATCCACTACCCGATCGCCGACCACCGCCAGCCAGCCTGGGCCGCCGAGTACGCGGATCTCAGGCTCATCGGCGCCGAGGGGCTGGCCGAGTCCGGCCTGTCACTGCCCTGCTACCCGGAGCTGACCGACAGCGAGGTCGACGAGGTGATCGCAGCGCTGCGGGCGGCGTTTTCGTTTACGTCGTAGGGTCGTCGCTGAAAGGCAGCGCGGCGACGACCGCCGTCGCCGCGCCGGCCTGCAAGACCGCGCCCTGCTCGGCGAACGCGGTGCGCACGAAGCCGAGGCCGATCACCGGGCCGTGGCGCGGCGACATGGCCAGCGAGGTCAGGTCGCCGGCGTCCTTGCCGTCGACCGTCAGCTTGGCCGGCACCGTCACCTGGCCGGAGACCCGCAGGCCCATCAGGCGCTTGGCGAGCCGGCCGCGGCTCTCCATGCGGGCGATGATCTCCTGGCCGACATAGCAGCCCTTCTTGAAGCTGACCGCGTCCCACAGGTCGGCCTCCAGCGGAATGTACTCCAGGTTCAGCTCGGGCGGGCCGGGATAGCCGGACTCGACCCGCAGCGCCTCGTAGGTCGCCGCGTCCAGCAGCACCGCGCCGGCCTCGTCGAGCTTGCCGGCCACCGCCTCGATCGCCGCCATATCCTCCAGGATGAGCCAGCCGGCGCCGTTGATCGGCTTGATCCGCACCAGACGGATCGAGCAGCCGTCGATCTCGGCGGCGACATGGTGCCAGAGCGGCAGATCGGCCAGGGCGGCGCCGGTCATGCGCTCCAGGATGGCGGTGGCCTGCGGGCCGTAGAGATGGAGCTGGCTGGTCGGCTCGCTGCAATCGCGCACCGTCAGCTGGTCGTTGAAAAAGATATTTTTGGCGAGCTGGCCGGCGATCTGCGGGCCGCGGCCGGGCGTGGTGACGACCCAGGCCGTGTCCTCGTCGATCGCCAGCACTAGCAGCGCGTCGATGATCCGGGCGTTGTGGTTGGTCAGCACCGTCTGCGCGCCTTCGCCGGGCGCCAGGCGCTCGACGGCGTTGGTCGAGAGGCGATGGATCAGCGCCAGTCGGTCGCGCCCTTTCAGCTCGACACAGCCGGCGGCGCTCCGATCCAGGTAGACCGCCTGCTCGTAGGCCGCCTGATACGACTCGATATTCATGAATGGCTCCTTGCGTTAGCGGGGCGTCATCGCGGGTTCAGGGGATCGGCGCGCGCCGATCCCTTCCAGTATAGCACCAGCCCGCCGCCCGCCAACCTGTGGTATGCTTGGGGATGATTGGAACAGATGAGCGTGCGATACCATGAAAATCCTGCACTTAGCCGACATCCACATCGGCATGGAAAACTACGGCCACGTCGACGGCGCCAGCGGGCTCAACAGCCGCCTGATCGACTACCTGGACCGCTTCGAGGAGGCGCTGGAAATCGGCCTGCGCGAGCAGGTCGACCTCGTGCTGATCGCCGGCGACATCTACAAGAACCGCGCGCCCAACCCGACCCACCAGCGCGAGTTCGCCCGCCGGCTGCGCAAAGTGCTCCGGGCCGGCATCCCCGCCTTCATCCTCGTCGGCAACCACGATGTCTCGGCGGCGGCGGGCAAGGCCCACTCGGTGGAGATCTTCGACACGCTGGCGATCGACGGCGTGACGATCGCCGATCGCATGCGCCTGCATCGCATCGACACGCCGTCCGGGCCGCTCCAGATCGCCGCCGTGCCCTGGATCAACCGCCAGGCCATCCTCACCAAGGACGACTACCGCAATCTGCCCTTTTCGGCGCTGGAGGCCGAGCTGCTGCGCCGCGTCGGCAACTGGCTGGAGGATTTGGAAGGCAAGATCGACCCGGCGCTGCCGGCGGTGCTGGCCTTCCACGGCTCGGTCGCCAACGCGACCTACGGCGCCGAGCGCTCGGTCATGCTCGGCAGCGACCTGGTGCTGCCGCCGTCGCTGCTGGCCCAGCCCGGCATCCAGTACATCGCCCTGGGCCATATCCACCGCCACCAAGTCGTGATCCAGCACCCGCCGGCCGTCTACTCCGGCTCGATCGAGCGGATCGACTTCAGCGAGGAGCAGGAGCAGAAGGGCGTGGTGATCGTCGAGCTGGCGCCCCCCGGGTCCCCGGGCGCCGAGGCGACGTGGCGCTTCGAGCCGGTCCAGGCCCGGCCCTTCATCACGATCAAGGCCGACCTGCGGGACACCAGCGATCCGGCCGGGCGGCTGGAGAGCGCCATCGCCAAAAAGCCGATCGACGGCGCGATCGTGCGCCTGCTGATCACCGCCGCGCCCGAGCAGCGCCCGCACCTGGACGAAGCCGCGCTGCGCAAGCGCATCGAGGAGGCCGGCGCTCACTCGATCGCCAGCTTGTCGATCGATGTCCAGCGCACGACCCGCGGTCGCTACGCCGCTGTCGCCGACGAGCTCCAGGAGGGCCTGACGCCGCGCCGGGCGCTGGAGCTGTATCTCTCGACCAGCAATCTCTCCAACAAGCGCCGCGAGCAGCTGCTCAAGGCCGCCGACGGCCTGCTCAAGGCCGAGCAGGAGCGGGCGGCCAACAGCTAGCCAGCCCCGGCACGCAGCAAACGACGCGGCGGGCATACACCCGCCGCGTCGTTTGCTGTGATTGCGGCGCAGCCTAGGCCGCTTCGGGCGTGCCGCGCGGCGCCGGCTCCTTGTCTTTCTCTTTTTCCTTGTCCTGCTTGGGCTCCAGCAAATCGCGCTCCTCGGACTTGACATCGCCGCGCGGCGTCGGCGAGTCCATCAGCTTGCTGTAGAGATAGGCCAGGACAATCTTGATCGCCGCCGCGATTGGAATCGCCAGCAGCAGGCCCATCGCGCCGGCCAGCGTGCCGCCCGCCAGCAGCGCGAACAGCACCAGGATCGGGTGCAGGTTGACCATATGGCCGACCACGTTGGGGATGATGAAATGATCCTCGATCATGCGCAGCGAGAAGTACGTGATGATCACGACCACGCAGAGGAACCACGGCTCCCAGTTGAAGGGCGTGGTGCCCTGGAGCAGCGCCACGATCGCCGCCAGCGCCGTCGCGGCGTAGGGGCCGACGAAAGGGATGATCTCCAGCACGCCGGTGGCGATCGCGATCACCAGGGCGTACTTGATGCCCAGGATCGTCAGCGCGATATAGCTGAGGACCGACATGATCGCGATCAGCACGAACTGGCCGCGCACATAGGCCCCGAGCACATTGTCGATCGATCCGACGAGCTGGCGGATCTCATCGCGGTGATGGGCCGGTATCAGCCCGTAGAAGTTCTCGCTGATTTGCTCGGCCTGGAGCAGCAAGTAGAAGGTGACGATAAAAAAGACCAGGATCAGGATGAAGGTCTCGACGACGCCGAACAGCACGCTCGGGACGAACGCCGGCAGCTCGGCGGGGATTTTGTTGAGCCCCGAGAGCAGCGCGTCCTCGGCGTCGGCGATATTCACCTCGAAGCCGAAGATGCCGATCGTCGGATGCTCGCGCACGTAGGCCTCGACCTCGGTTTTCCAGACCGGCAGCGATGCGTTCAGCTCCTGGTATTGCTTGGCCGCCAGCGGCGCCAGCTTGCTGCCGAGCAGGCCGAACAGCCCGAAGCCGACGATATAGATCATCAGCACCCACCAGAAGCGGGGCGTGCGGGTGCGCCTGGTGAGGAAGCCCACGATCGGATTGAGAATATAGGCGATGATCAGGGCCCAGATAAAGGGCATCAGGATGTGGGTCACGCTGTTGAGCAGCATGACACCCAGCACCACCACCGCCAGCACAGTGACGAACTTGGCGCGGGGCGAGAAGCGGATCGGCGTGGCAGGTTGATTGAGCATAAAATCTCCCCTCAAGCGTGGGTGAGCGCGAAACGGCAACGGCGCCGCCTGCTACGGGTGGCGGGTGCGGCCCAGGGGGATGTCGGCTTTGAGATGGTCGCTGGCCTCGCCGCGGGTCAAGGTGACCTCGATCGCGTCGGGGTTCGTGATCTCGACGTAGCGGCCGATCACGGCGATGATTTCGCGCTTCATTTCATCCATATCGGCGGGCGTCAGATGGACGCGGTCGTGGACCAGCACGGTCAGCAGGCGCTCCTTGGCCACCGCCGAGCTGCTCTCGGGTTTGCGCCCGAACAGGCTGTCAAACAATCCCATCATATGCTCCAGTGCGAAGCCCGGCGGCGCCGGCAGCCGGGGCCCTGGCGGGGCGGGCCGGCGGCGCGGGCGGCGCGCTTAGGTCTTGCGAGTCCGGAACCGGCCGAAAAACTGGCTCAGCACATTTTGTTTCTCATTGAGCGCCAGGAAGGGCACGTCCTGGCCCATCAGGCGGTTGGCGATGTTGAGGAACGCGCGGCCGGCGTCGGAGGAGCGATCCAGCACCGCCACCTCGCCGCGGTTGGTCGAGGTGACGATCGATTCATCGTCCGGCACCACGCCGATCAGATCGATCGCCAGGATCTCGACCACATCGCTGGTGTCCATCATCTCGCCGCGAGCGACCATGCGAGGCTTGATACGGTTGATGATCAGGCGCGGATGGCCCTTCTCGAAGGCCTCGACCAGGCCGACGATCCGATCGGCGTCGCGCACCGCCGACATCTCGGGCGTCGTGACGATCACCACGTGGTCGGCGCCGGCGATCGCGTTGCGGAAGCCGCCCTCGATGCCGGCGGGCGAGTCGATCAGCACGAAATCGAACTCGCGGCGCAGCTCGGTGCAGAGCGCGATCATATCATCGGGCGTGACAGCGTCTTTGTCGCGGGTCTGGGCGGCGGGGAGCAGGAACAGCTCGGGGAAGCGTTTGTCTTTGATCAGGGCCTGGCGGGTGCGGCAGCGCCCCTCGACCACATCGACCAGATCATAGACAATCCGGTTCTCCAGGCCCATCACGACATCAAGGTTGCGCAGGCCGATATCCGCGTCGATGACGACGACGCGCTGGCCCTGCATTGCCAGCGCGGTTCCCAGGTTGGCGGTGGTGGTGGTCTTGCCAACGCCCCCTTTGCCAGAGGTGATGGTAATTACTTGCGCCATAGAACTTCCTTAATCAGCCCTTGCGGGGTCGGTTAGCGTCGGGGTGCATCCCACGGAACGACGACGATTTGGCCGGCCTCGATCGCGGCCTGCTCGGGGCGGGTCGGGCGATAGTTGTCGGGCGTGCGGGCGAGCTGGTCGGCGATCCGCAGCAGCGACGGGCTCAGCTCCAGGGCGCAGACCACGGCCTGGGCGTCGCCGGTGGCCCCGGCGTGGACGCGGCCGCGCAGCCGGCCCCAGATAAGGACGCTGCCGCCGGCCACGATCTCGGACCCGGCGTTGACATCGCCGACCACCACCACATGGCCGGCGTGGCGAACCTCTTGCCCCGAGCGGACCGTGCGCCAGATAAACAGCCCTTCGTGGCCGTCGACCGGCAGCGGCCGGTCGCGGGAGGGCTCGGGCTGGCGCGGCGCCGGCGGCCGGGCTTCTTCTGCTGGCGGCGCCTCGGCGGCGGCCGGAGCGGCGGCTGGCGGCGCCTCGGCCGCCACCACCGACGACACCAGCGCCGCCGGCTCCAAGCTGTAGCCGCTCATCGCCGCCAGCAGTTCCTCAAGCTCGATGTCGCTCGTCGCGCGCTCGCCGATGTCGATCAGCAGCCGGGCGCCCTGGAAAAACGCCGTGCCTTTGCCGAGCTGCTGATGCAAGGCGCGCATAACGTCGCCCCACGGAGCGTCGGGGTGCAGGATCAGGCGCAGCCCGTCGCGGCTTCCTTTAATGCTTATTCGCTCTTCCATAATGCTCGCATTATACCGTCAGGCGTCAAGCTGCTCAAACCGCCCCTAGCGCGGCGGCGCCGCCGGCGGGTCCCCGGCGCTGGGCTGGGCCGCCAGCTCGGGGATCGGCTGCTTGTAGTAGGCCCGCAGCACGTCGACCACCGTCGGCAGCGCCAGCGTGCCCGAGCCGTCCAGCAGGTCGCCGGTGCCCTCCAGCAGCGCCAGCACCGCGATCTCCGGCTTCTCGTAGGGCGCGAAGCCGACGAACCAGGAGTGCGAGCGGTCGGTGCCGGTGGCGCCGCCGTACTGGGCGGTGCCGGTCTTGCCCGCCAGCCGGAAGCGGTCGATGTCGCCCAGAATGTCGCCGGCGGGCTTGTTGCCGGCGTTGGCCAGCCGGTTGTAGGCCGTCGGGTCCTGGACCGAGCGCCGCATGCCCTCGCGGATGATCTCCCAGTAGGCCGGGTCCAGCTCGATCTTGCGGTCGATCTTGGCCGGCAGGGTGTAGGTCTCGGTGTGATCGAACGAGGTGACGGCCTTGACCAGCTGCGGCCGGTAGAGCGTGCCGCCGTTGGCGGTGGCGGCGGTGGCGCGCAGCAGCTGCATCGGCGTCACCAGCACGATGCCCTGGCCGATCGCCGCCTGGTACATATCGCCGATGCTCCAGGGCGAGCGGGTCTGCTGGATCTTCCACTGCTCGCTCGGGATCAGGCCGGTGCTCTCGCCGTAGAGATCGATCTCGGTCGGCGCGCCGAAGCCGTAGTCCTCGGTCATCATCTGGTGGAAGCGCTCGATCTCCAGCGGCTGGGCGATGTGCGGCTCGTTGGGCTGGAGATTGACGACGAACTCGGTGCCGCCGGCCACCATATTGAAGAAGACATTGGACGAGACTTTGAGCGCGTCAGCCACGTCGATCATGCCGTAGGGCCGGCTGCCGGAGTTTGGATAGATGTCGC
>DASWWB010001093.1:0-15557 GCA_036406115.1 Herpetosiphonaceae bacterium | reverse complement strand
ATCGCTGGAGGCCCGGCTCAACCAGGAGCTGACCAACAGCAACGCCCGCATCACCACGATCGAGATCCAGCAGGGCCAGATCGTGGCGGAGGTCGAGGGCCAGTAGCGCTTCGGCGCCTTTTGAAGGGGGGTGATCGCTCTGACTGAGGATGACACCGGCACCGTGACCTTTTGTATTCACCGAACGGAGGCAGGCCATGTGGGAATATGTGATTGGCTACGGGCCGCTCGGCCAGCAGGACGACGCCCGCTTTGTGATCGAAGAACGGGGCTGGGCCTCGCGCGAAGCCATGCTTGAGGCCGCCCAGGCCGACGGCTGGGAGTGCGTGGCGATCGAGCCCCACCGTCAGCAAGCCCAACGTTTTGTTTTCCGGCGCTCGGTCGAGCATCGCTCGGACGCGCCGCGCCATTTGCTGCCGTGCTGGTAGCCGCTTGAAGGAGCACTGTGATGTCTGTCAACCCCGATAACGATCCGCTGTATCGCCTGCGCCACTCGGCGGCCCACGTCCTGGCCCAGGCGGTGCTGGAAATTTTCCCCGAGGGCAAGATCGCCATCGGCCCGCCGGTCGAGAACGGCTTTTACTACGATTTCGATCTGCCGCGCCCGCTGACGCCGGATGATCTCAAGGACATCGAGAAGCGGATGCGCAAGATCGTCCAGGCCAAGCACACGTTCGCCTACCGCGAGGTCTCGGCCGACGAAGCCCGCGAGCTGTTCAAAAACCAGCCCTACAAGCTGGAGCTGATCGACGGCCTGGCGCAGGGCCAGGATGAGTACGGCGAGAAAGCCGAGGGCCAGAGCGCGGTCATCTCCACGTACAAGCACGACACGTTCGAGGATCTCTGCAAAGGCCCCCACGTCGAGAGCCTGGGCGAGATCAAACCCGACGCCTTCAAGCTGATGCGCGTCTCCGGCGCCTACTGGCGCGGCGACGAGAAGCGGCCGATGCTCCAGCGCATCTACGGCACGGTCTGGCCGAGCAAGGCGGAGCTTGAGCACTACCTCTGGCAGCTGGAGGAGGCCAAGAAGCGCGACCACCGCAAGCTGGGCAAGGAGCTGGGCCTGTTCATGTTCTCGCAGAACGTCGGCCCCGGCATGCCGCTCTGGCTGCCCAAGGGCGCCGTGCTGCGCGACACGCTTGAGCGCTTCCTGCGCCAGGCCCAGATCGAGCGCGGCTACCTGCCGGTCGTGACGCCGCACATCGGCAAGATCGACCTCTACAAGACGAGCGGCCACTGGTACACGTACCGCGACAGCATCTTCCCGGTGGTCGAGGAGGTCGCGAACGACAACCCCGAGCAGCCCGAGGGCGAGATTTACCTGCTCAAGCCGATGAACTGCCCGCATCACATCGAGATCTACAAGAACGAGCCGCGCTCCTACCGCGACCTGCCGCTGCGCCTGGCCGAGTTCGGCACGGTCTACCGCTACGAGCAGAGCGGCGAGTTGACGGGCCTGCTGCGCGTCCGCTCGTTCACGGTCGATGACTCGCATCTCTTTGTCACGCCGGACCAGCTCCACGAGGAGTTCGTCAAGGTCGTGGAGCTGGTGCTGCATGTGTTCGGCACGATGGGATTGGAGGACTTCCAGGCCCGCGTCGGCCTCCGCGATCCCAAGGACAGCAAGTATATCGGCTCCGACGAGGTCTGGGAGAAGGCCGAGAGCGCGATCATCGGCGCCGCCGACCAGCTCGGCCTCAAGTACACGGTGGTGGAGGGCGAGGCCGCCTTCTACGGCCCCAAGCTGGACTTCATCTTCCGCGACGTGCTGGGGCGCCAGTGGCAGCTCGGCACGGTCCAGGTCGACTATAACTTGCCGGAGCGCTTCGGCCTGGAGTACACGGGCGAGGACGGCGAGAAGCATCGCCCGGTGATGATCCACCGCGCGCCCTTCGGCTCGATCGAGCGCTTCATCGGCACACTGATCGAGCACCACGCCGGCGCCTTCCCGGTCTGGCTGGCGCCGATCCAGGCGACGGTGATCCCGATCACGGACCGCAACGTCGAGTACGCCAACGAGGTCGCGGCCCAGTTCAAAGCCGCCGGGCTGCGGGTCGAGGTCAACGCCGGCAACGACCGCATGAACGCCAAGATTCGCCAGGCCCAGCTGCAGAAAATCCCCTACATGCTGGTGATCGGCGACAAGGAGCAGGCGGCGGGGGCGGTGGCGGTGCGCCAGCGCTCCGGCGAGGACCTGGGGGCCCAGCCGGTGGGCGAGGTGCTGGCGCGCATGCTGGAGCAAACGGCGGCCCATCAATAAACGCAGCCTAAAACGCCGCCGGCCCGGAATGCTCCGGGCCGGCGGCGTTTGGGCGTGCGATCGATTTAGCGGGAGGCCGGAGACTCGCCGCCGTTGGGGCTGTTGCGCAGCGGCGGCGGCGCGAAGAGCGGCGCGCCCTGGAAGCCGTTCTTGCCCATCAGCGGCAGCCAGATAGCGCCGCCGTTGATCTGCGAGACGACCGTGAACTGGATCACGTTGTCGTTCTCCCAAGCGCCGCCGACGTTGTCAGCCTCCTCGACATTGTTGCCGCTGTCGACGATGCCGACCACCCGCCAGGTGCCGGTGCGGTTGAAGATCGAGGCCCACGAGACCGGCGGGCATTGGCTGGGCACCGGGCAGTTGCGCTTCCATAGCGTCTGCGGGATCGTGTAGTCGGCGCCGGCGAACAGCGCCGTCTTATTGATCTCCGCGAAGGCCACGCTGGAGTTCTGATCGTACTGGCCCTGGGCGTTGCGCGGCGGCACGACCGGGCTCACGCCGGGCGGGAAGACGAACAGATCGACGAACAGCGTGCCTTCGCCGGTCAGCTCCGCGTCCAGCACGGTCTCGGTGCTGGTGTCGCCGGTGCGCTTCTTGTTCGAGACCTTGATCGTGGGCGCGATGGTCTGGCCGAAGACAATCGTCGGGAAGGTCGGCGCCTCGGGCCAGATCAGGCTGGGGTGGCCGTCGGCCACGATCGTCACCGACACTTTGTCCAGCGACGGGGTCGCCGTGCGGTCGGCCGGGGTGTTGGTGGTCAGGATCGCCCGGTACTGGATGAAGCGGCCGAGGGCGGTGGCGCTGCCGGTGCCGATGTTGGGGCCGTTGACCGAGAAGCGCCCGCTTCCGGTATCGCCGTCGACATCGTTCCAGGCCGCCCCGTTGACTTCGGCGGTGCTGTTGCCCAGGCGATACTGCATCTTGATGTCAGTCTGGATGGTGGCGTTGGCGACGCTGGCCGTCCAGTTCAGGCTTTCGACGCGGGCCGGGGCGCGCAGGTCGTAGATCGCGGACTGATAGAGGCCTTCCGTCGCGTAGTTCGTGCCCTCGGCGGTGTCGTCGTCGGTGCCGATGCGGCCGACCAGCACGTCGGAGCGGATGGAGCTGGCGGAGGCCGTGCCGCCGAACAGATAGGCCAGCGGGCGGATAACGGGCCGGTTTTGCGCGTCGATATAGTTGTAGTTCACCAGCACCATGCCGTGGCTGGCGCGCGCCTCATTGACATTCAGCGCGGTGGTGTTCTGGAGGAAGTTGGTGCTATTGCCCTGGTTGGAGTAGCTGGGCAGCGTCAGCTCGGTGGTGACGTACGAGCCGAAGACCTCGTTGGTCACCGCGCCCGCGCCAGCGCCCTTGTTGCCGGCGGCGATATACAGCTTCTGGTTCACGCCGATCGCCCGCGAGTCCGATAGCGGCTCGGGCAGCACATAGGGCGAGGTCGGGGTTTGCCAGGTAATCGCGCCGCTCTGGGAGATCTGGCCCAGGTAGACGTTGGCCGTGCGGCGGCTGGCGGCGACGCAGGGCGTGGTGGCGAAGGAGCTGCCCAGCTCCAGCACGCCGCCCATGATCGCGATCATGCGGTAGGAGCCCTGCTCGTTCACCGCGTCGAAGTTAATCACCGAGGCGCGGTGGAGACCGATGTTCTCGGTACAGCCGTTGGTGCCGATATCGATGTTTGACGGGATCGGGATATCCGCTAGGCGAACCCAGGCTTCGAGCGTGCCGTCGGCTTTGACCTTGGTGCGCCAGATATCGCGGTAGGTGATGCTGGTGCCGAAGGTCTGGTAGTAACCGCCCATCAGGAAGATAAACGTCTCGCCGGCGTCGTTGGTGTAGGAGGTCACCGACATGTTCTCGCGGCCGGCGTTCGGGTCGCCGTCAGGATCGGGGATGGGCGTGGTGGTCAGCTCAGCCCATGCGCCCATATCGCCGGTCGTGCCGTTGAGGCGCGAGGCGTAGATCTTGTTGCTCTGATTGATGCCGGAGCCGTCGCTGCGGCCGCCGATAGCGTAGAGCATGCCGTCGCTGGAGCCGGGCAGCGGCACCGCGACCGCCGCCAGGCCGGTGCGGAATTCCGGCAGCTCGGGGTTGGCCGGGTGCGGGATATCGGGGAACGTCATCTGGATGTAGTGCCAGGGCTCGGTGGTGCCGACCTCGTCGATCACCTTGGTGCTGCAGGTCGTCTTCATGTTCTGCGGCTGGCCCAGCTGATTGCTGGTGGTGCCGCCGACCACATAGATAAAGTGCCCGAAACTGGCGAAGCCCATATCCGTGGCACGGTAGCAGAGGCCGTTGCCAAGCTCGGTCCAGTCGCGGAGCACGCCGAGCGGCACGAGCTGGACGCCGCCCTCTTGGGTGAGGCCGGTGAGGCCGAACTTGCCGGCCGCGAATTCGGCCGAGGTGTCAGTCAGTTGCTTCGTAATGCGGATAACAGCCAATGCGGGGCGCGAGGGGGTGATCAGGGCGATCAGTGCCAGAAGCATGAGGGCCCTTGCCAACTTCCAACCAGACCTTGATGTCATCTTCCTTATCTCCCCGAGCGAGAGAGCGTGGTTCTACAACCACGCTCTCTCGCTCATCTATCAAACTGATCGGTCAGCCGACTATGTTACGGACATTTGGCGTCATTGGGGTTGGTAAGGGTCAGTACACCGTCCGGTGACGTGTACGGCGCGTTCGGCATTGCGAACCCAATGTTGGCAGAGGGTGTCGATTCGCCTACCAGCGTGATTTTACCATAGTTGTAAGCAACCGGGGGGCGGCGCGGATCGTTCGGCGACGTCACGCCGTTGTGGACCGCCGACAGCTTGTACTGGCCGGGCTGGAGATCGGCGACGATCGCGCCCTGGGTGTTGGTCGTGCCCTGCCAGGCCGGGATGCTCTCGCCCTGGCGGGTGATGGTGACGGTCGTGCCAGCGGACGGGCGCAGCGGGTCGGTGCCTTCCACGCAGGGCCGGCCCAGCTCGTTGGTGATCGCGGCGATCATCGCGTCCAGCTGCGACGGGCTGTTGGCGGCGTAGGTCGCGTCAGCCATCTGGTTGAGCCGCAGATCCTCGGGGGTCATGCCGTTGGGCTGGCCGAGCAGCACGGCGTAGATTTTCATCACGCTGTTGCGGCCGGGATCGCTCAGGGCGCGCAGCTGGTTGCCCATGTCGATCGCCGCGATGATCGGCGGGCGGATGCGGCCGCCGGGGTTGCTCGGGTGGTTGGCCGCCGGGCAGGTGGCCTGGGCGTACGGATCGTCGGTCACCAGCACGCCGGGCACCGTCGACTGGCAGCGGAACGGGTTGTAGCTCGCGCTATTCTGGTAGCCCTTGTGCGGCTCGTCCAGGAACACGTTGGCAAGACCGTCCGTCAGCAGCAGCACCGCCAGGTTGACCGGCTGGCCGTTGGCGTCGACGTAGCGCCGGGTGGCCTGGAAGATCGGGATCGAGGTCGCCAGACCGGTCGCGGTTGGCGTACCGCCGCTGATCTCGCTGTTCGGGATGCGCCGCGGCGAGGCGGCGGTGCCGATCAGGTTGCGGAACTTCGTCAGCGCGGTCGCGGTCGAGTCGGCGAAGCTGATCTCGCTCACCGCGACGTTCTTGCCGCCGGACGAGACACCGAAGCGGACGAAGGCGAGCCGGTTGTCAGCGCCCTGGCCGTTGCGAACCACCAGCATTTCATTGACGAAGCGGGTGAGCACCGGCGTCTGGTAGTCGATACGGCGCAGGCCGGAGCTCTCGCCGCACTGGTTGTGGTTGGAGTAGCACTCGCGCATCGAGCCCGAGTAGTCGGCGACGATCGCAATGTCATAGGACTTGGGCCGCGCGGCCGGGTTGAACCACTGAAGCTTCTCGTCCAGGCGGATGCGGAAGGTGAACTTGCGCACCTCGTTGTACTCCGGCTGGGTGTTGATGACACAGGTGGTCTCGGTCTTGACCAAGCCGAACATGAAGTGCTTGTCATTGCCCGTCAGGCTGTAGCTGAGCAGGCGGACGGTGACGAAGCGCGAGATGCGGAAGGTGCCGTTGGAGCCGCTGCCGGCCACCGCGTTGTGCAGCGGCAGGATCATCTGGGTCTTGTTGGCGATGTGCCAGTTCAGCTCGTCATCCACCGAGGTGACGTTGCCGGTGTTGCCACTCACCCAGTCGCCGACTTCCATGCGGCCGTTGACCAGGCGCTGGGCGGCGGGATCGCTGGCCGGCGGCGTGGCTTCGGTGAAGCCCGAGCTCAGGTTGCCGGCGCCCATCAGCGAGGCTTCCAGAGCGGTCTGGCTCTGATTGCTGGGATTCCAGGTCAGCCAGAGGAAGTTGCCCGGGGCGCCGGAAACGGAGCCGCCGCGGGAGATCTTGAAGCGGGAGTAGTTCGGCACAGCCCCGACATCGGCGTAGGGATTGGGCATCGGGCGCACGGCCGGCGGCCCGTTCAGGCTGTCCTCGTGGAAGGTGATCGGGAACACGCCCTGGACGCAGTTGGCGCGGCCCGCAGCGCCGGCGGCGCTCACCGGCAGGTCTTCTTTGCCGACGATCTTGCTGAACGTGGTGCTGACGTTCTCATAGGTGCGGACCCGGACGTGGGTTACGCCGCGGCCGAGCGGGCGCGAGCCGGGCTGGGCGCCGACGTCGTCGATGAACTCGCCCTCGGCGTTCAGGTACTCGGCGCTGAAGTAGACCGTGTCCTTGTCAGTGCCCGGCGACTGGCCGACGCTGATCTGCTGGAAGGTTTCGCTGTTGTTGCTGGTCAGCGAGGTTTTGACGGTGTCCAGGACCTGGGAGTCGGTCATGTTCATGACCACGCTGTTCATGCCAGCGTTGGCCGAGGCGTTGGAGCCGGCGCTCAGGGTGCGCTGGCGGGAGAACGCCTTGCCGGTGTCAACCGTCAGGCCGACAAATGCGATGAGAATAACCAGCAAAAGAGCAATCAGTAAGATTGATTGACCCTCTTGCATCCGGATAAGACGCTTCATACGACAATCCTCCAAGTGACGAACAATTGCTAGTGGGTGATCGGCGAGCGGCGAGTCGCTGTCAGGGTGAACTTATTCAGGCCAAACGGCGCTGCGAAGGCGAACTGCGGGATGTAATCGTACTTGACCTTCACAATAACATCGCAATACCCGAGGGCCGGCGTGCTGGTGCTGCACGGAACGTTCATACCGGTGGCTTCGACATCGGGGTTCTGCACCACTTGCAGGGTGATGTAGCTGGTCCCTGTTCCGTTGACAGTCCCATCGCTAAGATCATCGATCCGGTTATTGTTGAGATCAAACAGATTGACGAAGCCGCGCCGGTTGGCGGCCAGGCCGCCCTCGGTCCGGGTGCGCTGCTGGATCTCGCCCAAGTTGCTGGCGTTGCCGCTCAGGGGCTTGCGGGCGCCGAACTGAGCGCCTTCCTGGGCGGCGCCGGCGATCCCCTGGTAGGCGAAATAGGCCAGGCCGAAATCAACGGTCGCTGAGAAGAGCAGGTAAATCAAGGTCATGGAAAGGGCCAGTTCGACAATGGCCTGACCCGGGCGTTTGCGGTGTCGCATCAGACTATCTCCTACTGCTGGCACGTCAGATAACGCTCTTCGGTGCCGCCGATCGGGGCGCCATCAAAGATAATCGTTCGGCGGGAAATGGCGACAAATGTCCAGGGTTGGCCGCGGAATACAGTGGCGCCAAGCGGGGTCAGCGGGCGGATCTGCTTGTTGATCAGCACCTGGCCGACCATCGGGAAGTCCGGCCGAGGACCGTTCTGGGCGACGGCGTCGTTGCCGCTCAGGTGGAAGGAGAGCATGATGTCCTGGGGGCGGATGCTGGTGTCGATGTTCAAGGCGCCGGAGCGCTCGGCCGCACCAGTGATCAGGCGCAGGCAGGGATCGCTGCTGCGATAGGTGGCGCTGTGATACTGCGTCGGCTGCTGGGCGACGCGCGGCGGCAGGGTCGAGGCCTGCTCGGCGGCGCGCCGGGCGGCGAACTGGATCTCGGACCAGGCAAAAATATAATAGCCAAAATCAATGGTGCCGAAAATAAATGCCATGAGGAGCGGGAAAACCATGGCAAACTCTGCCAGTGATTGCCCTCGTGATTTTCGTTTCATCTACATCACCTCCGCGCGTTGATCATCCCGTTGCAGCCCAGGTTCTGTCATCTGGCTTTCAGTATAAAAAGTCAACCTGATATCCTCCATAGCGCAATAGTCCTAAGTTTCTTTTTAGATATCCTTAAGCCAGCGCTCATCTTCACCGCTGGCCCGCGCCACCTCCTTGCCCGGATTTACTCCGGCTTAATTTGACCATAATCATACTCGGCTATCCTCGCGGGATCAATGATAAATGATAAAGGAGCACCGCAATGCTAGCGATGGGAGCGCGCCAGGCGCACGATTTGGCGGACGACCGGCTCCGGACCCTCCAACACCAGCTGCGCCACGGCTGGCGGATCGAGAGCCCGGTGATCGAGCGGGCGATTTTCCATGCGGCCAGCAGCGGCGGCCGGGGCTACGAGGTGATCCTGTGCCTGCGTCAGGTCCGCCAGGTGCTGGCCCTGCCCGACACCCAGGCCGTGCGCGATTTCATCGCCGGCCTCGATGTCGCCGTTGTCGCGATCTGAGGCCGCCGGCCCGGGCCGCGACTCTGTGCCAAATTTAACAAGAGCTTAATCAGCTGATGACGGTCCATTAAATGCAAGCGATTAAGCTCCGTTCAGCAACATCGTTTGCATCGCATTCGCAGATCAATGGAGGAAGACCCCATGCGGAAGACGTTCAGCTCCGCGCTGATTGGCACTATGCTGGCGGGCACGCTGGCCGCTTGCGGCGGCGGCGAAGCCACCACCGCCCCGACCACGGCTCCCACCGCCGCGACTGCCCCCACCACCGCTCCCACCACGGCCGCCGGCACCACGGCGCCGATGACTGATACGACGGCCCCGACCACCGCCGCCGCCCCGACCGAGGCCGCCACCACGGCGCCCGCCACGGGCTCGACCGGCGCCGCCGCCGCCCTGAACCCGGCCAAGTCGGACGCCACGGTCGCCGCCGAGCTGAAGGCCTCGGGCGCGAGCTTCCCGGCCAAGATCTACCAGAAGTGGGTCGAGAACTACAAGACCGTCGTCCCCGGCGTGACCATCAACTACCAGAGCGTCGGCTCGGGCCAAGGCGTCAAGGATTACCTGGATACCATCACCGACTTCGGTGCCACCGACGCCTATCTGACCGAGGAGGAGCTGGCCAAGGCTCCCAACACCCTGCACATCCCGACGGTCGCCGGCGCCGTCGTCGCCACCTACAACCTGCCCGACGCCCCCGAGCTGCAGTTCAGCCCGGAGACGCTGGCCGACATCTTCCTCGGCAACGTTACCAAGTGGAACGATCCCAAGATCGCCGCCGACAACCCGAGCGCGACCCTGCCGGACACCGACATCACCGTGGTCTACCGCGCCGACGGCTCCGGCACCAACAGCATCTTCACCACCTACCTGAGCGCGGTCAGCCCCGAGTTCAAGGACAAGGTCGGCGCCGGCAAGACCGTCGAGTGGCCGGTCGGCCAGGGCGAGCAGAAGAATGACGGCGTGGCCAAGGCCGTGACCGCCACCGAGGGCGCCATCGGCTACGTCGAGCTGATCTACGCGCTGGGCAACAAGCTGCCGGCCCCGGCGATCAAGAACGCCACCGGCGCCTACGTCAAGCCGACGCTGGAGAGCGTGACCGCCGCCGCCCAGGGCTTCCTGAAGACGCTGCCCGAGGACCTGCGGGTCGATATCATCAACCCGGCCGAGGGCGCCGGCGCCTATCCGATCTCCGGCTTCACCTGGATCATCGTCCAGAAAGAGCAGAAGGACGCCGCCAAGGCCAAGGCCCTGGCCGAGTTCATCTACTGGGCGCTGGCCGACGGCGACCAGGCCGCGATCGACCTGGGCTTCGCCCCGCTGCCCAACGAGGTCAAGGCCAAGGCGGTCGAGAAGCTGGAGCAGATCACGGTTGACGGCACGGCCGTCTTCAAGCGCCCGTAACTTGGGATACAATCTGCGGTAGACACGACAGCGGGAACGCCTGGAATGCCAGGCGTTCCTTCGAACATCAGCACCACCGGAGATGTTATGGCACAATTTCGACTCAGTGAACGCACCACTGCCTGGCAGCGGGTCAAGCAGCGGACCCAACACGGCGACACGGTCTTCAAGTATGTCACCATGTTCTTCGCCTTCCAGGTGATCGCGCTGGTCGTCCTGATCGGCGCGGTGGTCTGGATCGGCTCGGCCCAGGCCCGATCGTATGTCGACGCCAACTTCCTCTTCGTCAACGCCTGGAACCCGGTCAACGGCCGCGAGAAATTCGGCGCCCTGGCGGCGGTCTACGGCACGGTGATGTCGGCGCTGATCGCGCTGGCGCTGGCCGGGCCGATCGGCGTCCTGATCGGCGTGTTCCTCTCCGAGCTGTGCCCGCGCCGGCTGCGCACGCCGCTCTCGTTCCTGATCGAGCTGCTGGCAGCCATCCCCAGCGTGATCTACGGCCTGTGGGGCGCGCTGGTCCTCGGCCCGTTCATCCAGGGCACGATCACCAAGCCGCTGGCCGAGCGCTTCAGCTCATCGCTGCAATTCCTGGCCAGCCCGGCGCCGAAAAACCTGCTGGTGGCGGGGATCATCCTCGGGATTATGATCCTGCCGACGATCGCCTCGATCACCCGCGACGTGCTGGTGGTGGTGCCGAACCATCAGCGCGAGGCGATGCTGGCCCTTGGCTCGACCCGCTGGGAGATGATCTGGAAATCGGTGCTGCCCTACTCCAAGGCCGGCATCGTCGGCGGGATCATGCTGGGCCTGGGCCGCGCGCTGGGCGAGACCCTGGCGGCCACGATGGTGATCGGCAACAAGATGGCGATCGCGTCGCCAGTCAAGCCGGCCCAAACCGCCGCCTCGCTGATCGCCAACCAGCTGCCCAACGCCAACGGCGACCTCCACGCCAGCGCCCTGATCCTGATCGCGCTGGTCCTGTTCTCCATCACGCTGTTCCTGAACGCCCTGGCCCGCCTGCTGGTCTGGCGCGTCAGCCGCGGCCCGGCGGGAGCGATCCACTGATGAAAACATCGCTGAATATGAAAAGCTACGGCCGGCGCAAGGCGGTCGACCGCTTCATGCGCGGCATGACCGTCGGCGCGACGCTGCTGGCGCTCATCCCGCTATTCCTGATCCTCGGCTACGTGCTGGTGAAGGGCGCCAGCGCGCTCTCCTGGAGCTTCCTCTCCACCGACTACAAGGTGCCAGAGCTGTCGCTGGACGGCGGCCCCTCCGATGTGGGCGGCATCCGCCACGCGATCATCGGCACGCTGATCATCGCCGGCTCGGCGACCCTGATGGCGCTGCCGATCGGCCTGCTGGCCGGCGTGTATCTGTCCGAATACAGCGGCGGCCGCTTCTCGACCCTGGTGCGCTTCGCCACCGACGTGCTGAGCGGCGCGCCCTCGATCATCGCCGGCGTGGTCGTGTATATCGTCCTGGTCCAGACGACCAAGCAGAAATACGCTTTCTACGGCGCGGCGGCCCTGGCGATCCTGATGATCCCGATCATCGTGCGCACCACCGAGGAGATTTTGAAGCTGGTGCCGCAGACCGTGCGCGAGGCCTCAATCGCCCTAGGCGTGCCCAAGTGGAAAACCACGCTGACGGTCGTCATCCCGGCGGCGCTGAGCGGCATCCTGACCGGCGTGATGCTGGCCTTCGCCCGCGCCGCCGGCGAGACCGCGCCGCTGCTGGTGACGGTCTTCGTCTCCAACAGCGTGCGCTACAATGTCTTCGGCGACATGGGCAGCCTGCCGATGTATATCTTCCGCACGCTCGACGAGCTGACCGACGAGCAGCAGTACAGCGTGCTCTGGGGCGCGTCGTTCGTGCTCACGGCGCTGGTGCTGGTCGTCAACATCCTGGTGCGGGTCGCCACCCGCAAGAAGCGTTAGGAGCAGGCCATGGCCGTGGTTGAAGAGGCGCTGCCGGCGGCGGAGACCGCCCAAAGCAGCCTGGAGATCAAGAAACTCAACGCCTACTACGGGCCGAAGCTGGCGGTGCGCGATGTCTCGATGCGCATCCAGCCGCGCGAGATCACCGCGCTGATCGGGCCGTCGGGCTGCGGCAAATCGACCTTCCTGCGCTGCCTGAACCGCATGCACGAGACTGTCCTGGGCGCTCGCGCCGAGGGCACCATCCTGCTGGACGGCCAGGACATCTACGCCGCCGACATCGACCCGACGCTGGTGCGGCGGCGGATCGGCATGGTCTTCCAGCAGCCGACGCCGCTGCGCACCCGCTCGGTCTACGAAAACGTGGCGATCGGCCTGCGGCTCGGCGGCATCAGCGACAAAAAGACCATCGAGGCCACTGTCGAGCGCTCGCTGCGCCAGGCCGCGCTGTGGGACGAGGTCAAGGACAAGCTCAACCAATCGGGGCTGGCGCTTTCCGGCGGCCAGCAGCAGCGCCTGTGCATCGCCAGGGCGATCGCGATCGAGCCCGAGGTGCTGCTGATGGACGAGCCCTGCTCGGCGCTCGACCCGATCGCGACCTTCCGGATCGAGGAGCTGATGGTCGAGCTGAAGCAGTACTACACCATCGTCATCGTGACCCACAACATGCAGCAGGCCGCCCGCGTATCCGATCGCACCGGGGTGTTCATGGTCGAGCGCCAGGACGCCAAGCCGGTCGGCGAGCTGGTCGAGTTCGGCGCCACCAACCAGATTTTCACCGCGCCCACCGACCGCCGCACCGAAGAGTACATCACCGGGCGGATCGGCTAAATGGCAGTCAAAGAAGCAAAGGAGCCTAGCATGAGCGAAGCAATCGCCCAACCGCGGGCGGCGATCGTCGCCACCCCGATCGCCGGGGCTGCGGCGCGCGGCGCGGAGCAGGCCGGCGAGGCGCTGGCCACCAAAATGGCAGTCCGCGACTTCTCGCTGAACTACGGCGCGTTCCGCGCCATCAGCGGGATCAATCTTGAGGTGGTCGAGCGCCGGATCACCGCGCTGATCGGCCCCTCGGGCTGCGGCAAATCAACCCTGCTGCGCTCGCTCAATCGCATGAACGACCTCAATCCCAATGTTCGCACCGACGGCCAGGTCCTGCTCGACGGGATCGACATCTACGCCCCCGAGGTGGACGTAGTGGAGCTGCGGCGCCACGTGGGCATGGTCTTCCAGCGCCCAAACCCCTTCCCCAAATCGATCTTCGACAACGTGGCGTTCGGCCTGCGCCGGCTCAAGCTGAGCAAGGGCGAGCTGCGCGACCGGGTCGAGGAGAGCCTGGAGCGGGCCGCGCTGCTCAACGAGGTCAAGGACCGGCTCAACGCCTCGGCGCTCGGCCTGTCGGGCGGCCAGCAGCAGCGCCTCTGCATCGCCCGCACCATCGCCCCCCAGCCCGAGATCATCCTGATGGACGAGCCCTGCTCGGCGCTGGACCCGATCGCCACGCTCAAGATCGAGGAGCTGATGCTTGAGCTGCGCCGCCGCTTCACGATCGTCATCGTGACCCACAACATGCAGCAGGCCGCCCGCGCCTCCGACTACACCGCCTTCTTGCTGATGAACGAGCAGCGCGCCGGCGAAGTGGTTGAGTACGGCGCCACGGCCACGCTGTTCACCAATCCCACCGACAAGCGCACCGAGGACTACATCACCGGGCGGTTCGGCTAGATGACCGCCCGCGGCCATTTCCTCCACGACCTCGCCGAGCTGGAGCGCCAGATCATGGAGCTGGGCGCCGAGGCGGAGACGGCGGTGACCAGGGCGATGTGGGCGCTCACCCACCGCGCGCCGATTTTCGCCCGCCAGGTGATCGCCAACGACTCGGTGATCGACGAGCGGCGCTACGCCGTCGAGCAGGCGGCGCTCCACCTGCTGGCCCGCCAGCAGCCGATCGCCGGCGACCTGCGCAAGGTCAGCGCGATCACCGGGCTGGCCTCGGAGCTGGAGCGGATCGGAGACTACGCCGAGGGCATCGCCGAGATTGTCCTGCGCTGCGCCGAGCTGCCGGAGCCGGTGCTGGAGCTGCCGCCGATGATCGAGGCGATGTCGGCCCGCGCCCTGGCCATGCTGCGACAGGCCCTGCGCTCGCTCGCCGAGCGCGACTCGGGGGCCGCCGCCCGGCTGGAGACCGAAGACAGCGAGGTGGACACGCTCTACCGCGAGGCCGTCGATTGGTCCATGTGCCAGATGCGCGCCGAGCCGGCCAATGTCGAAAGCGCGATGTACTATGTCTGGGTCGCCCACAACCTGGAGCGGATCGCCGATCGCACGGTCAATATCGCCGAGCGCGCGGCCTTTATCGTGACCGGGATTTTGTCGGCGGCGCATCCGGTGTAGGATTAGGGATCAGGGGCCAGGGGTCAGGCCGGACGGCGGAGCAGCGGGCGATTCTTGAGGTCACGTGCGGCTTCGGGGAACCTCACATCACTTCGGTTCGGCCTGATCCCTGATCCCCGATTCCTATCACCTCCCCATGGTTGACACCGCCCCCCAAGCTGGCTACAGTTAATCCGCCTGGCACGGCATGTGCCTTATTCCACGGCGGAGGTGAAGACGCATGGACCATCATTCGTTGATCGAGGATCTGCTGACCCATCCCAAGGTGCTGGAGACGCAAGAGCATCTGCACCATGGGATTGCCAAGTACGATCATTTGGTGCGGGTGACACGCTACGCCTATCGTTTGGCGCGGATGATGCGCGCCGACGTGCGGGTTTGCACCCGGGCCGGCCTGATCCATGACATCGATTCGCGCTACGGCACGTTGCAGAACCACGGCGCCGTCGCCGCGCGCTGGGCCGCCGCCCAGGGCGAGGACGAAGCGGTCTGCGAGGCGATTATCAGCCACATGTATCCGTTCGGCCCCGCCCCCACCACCAGGGAGGGCTGGATTCTCTCAGTGGCCGATAAGGCCGCGTCGCTCGCCGACATGACCGATTATGTCAAAGGGCTGCTCAACGGCCGCTCGCAGAAGCGCAAGCGCTCGCTTGAGTCGAGCGATCCGTTCTACCACGCCAAGCCCAAGCAGAAGCGGGCCAGCAAGCTCCGCAAAGCCTTCGACCTCGATATCTAGCGCCGAACGCAGCGCGCCCCGCCGGCCAATCGCCGGCGGGGCGCGCTGTGATTCAGCGCAGGGCCGCTAATCGAGCTTGTCGATCTCGCTGGCGCGGATGGGCAGGGCGCCCGCAGGCAGGAACATCGGATCGTCGTTCGTGCGCAGGCGGCCGTTGACGTAGCGGTAGACGTCGCGGGCGATCGCCGCCAGCGGCGCCGAGAGAATCACCCCCAGCAGCCCCGCGACCGAGCCCGACACCACCAGGAGGATCATCAG